>CALYNW010000012.1 GCA_945224895.1 uncultured Clostridia bacterium | reverse complement strand
AACACCTACAGGTGTAACTGCCGTGCAAATTTCAATAATACCTGCCGTTATTAGAACAGGAACAGACAGCACCATTGAATATCTGAGAGCATATTTTTCACTCATACCCAAGAGAATTGCGGCGGCATAAACACCGAACACAAAGGAACAGCCTGCAAAGGGTAATGCAAGAAACGCAATCAAGCCTATAACAGCCACCTGAGCAAGCTCGGGTATTCTTTTCGTATTCTTATTTCCAAGGCTTGCTACAACAATTATAAGTGCACCTGTAAGGGCAAAGCAAATTCCCTCTCCCAAAAGGTTGCCGTTATATGACGTTCTGTGAAGCATCTGAAAAACATTTCCGTATTTACCTGTAGGAATAAGATAGAGCAGGAAAAATACAAAGGAGAAAACCGTCATAAACATAAATTTTCTCTGGGATGAAGCGTTTTTCACATCGAGCCTTTTATGAAACAAATCGTTCCAGCCGCCGAAGAAATTTTTAAAAAGCCCTGCAAAAAGCTTAAAAAACGCTACAAAAATTCCAACAGCGATACCGATATGTATAACACCTGTCAGCTGAGAGCAGGCATTTGTATACCTGCCTGACAGGTCGTGAAATATTGCGGAATGACCGCTTTCAGATATTGGGAATATCCACGTCAGCGCCTGAAGCAACGCCTGAAATATTGATTTTATAACCGACATTATCTTTACCTCCGAAAAGAGACCCGTTGTCTAAATAATAGCCGTTTCTGATGTAGTCATAGGGATTGCTTGACCTGACGGAATTTGTTGTATTTGCAGAAACGGTTGGAGAATAAAAAATGTCCTGCTCGTTAATTATTGTCCAGAGCATTTTCCCTCTCCGCCTCACTTTTTTCATTTCCTTCTATCATTTTGTTAAGAAAATCAAGGGCATTGCTGAGTCCGCCAAGCTCGTCAATCAAACCGCTTTTGACAGCCTCCTCGCCGTCAAGAACAGTCCCCACATCCATAACAAGCTCCCCTGTTTTCATCATAATCCTGCGGAAATCATCACCGCTGATATTTGAATTGTTAGCAACAAAATTTACTATCCTGTCCTGCATTTTTTCAAAATAGGACAGGGTCTGCGGAACACCTAAAACAAGCCCGTTCATTCTGACAGGATGAACAGTCATTGTAGCACTCGGAACTATAAAGCTACGTTTACAGCTTACTGCCAAGGGAACGCCGATTGAGTGACCTCCTCCGAGAACAAGTGAAGCAGTCGGAGTTTTCATAGTTGAAAGAAGCTCCGCAATGGCAAGTCCTGCCTCAACGTCACCGCCCACTGTGTTAAGGATAATCAAAAGTCCTTCAATTTCCCTGCTTTCCTCGATTGCCACAAGCTGGGGTATTACGTGCTCATACTTAGTAGTTTTATTTTGACTGGGCAAAATATAATGTCCCTCAATCTGACCTATTATAGTCAGACAGTGTATGAAATGACCGTCCTTTGAAACTGTTATTGAGCCTGTTTCAAAATCAGTTGTGCTTTGAACATCGCATTCCTGCTGTTGCATATCGTTTTCATTTTCATTATTTTGCTTTTCTTCATTTTTATCGGACATAAAAACACCTCTGTTTATTATGCCCGAAGATATAGTAATTATCTAACTTAAGTATTTTATCATAAAATGCGTCTTATTTCAACATTTATTATAAGTCTGTAGTTATAGTATTAATATTTTTAAAATGTTACTGATTTGTAATTGACAGGGCTTAATGTTTGTAATAAAATATGTTTGTTAAAATTATAAACAATTAGGAGGATTTTTTATCAATGGGACTTACACTTGCGCAAAAGTTGATTAAAACTCATCTAGTTGAGGGTGAAATGAAGGTCGGCACTGAAATCGGTCTTAAAATCGACCAGACTCTTACTCAGGATGCTACAGGTACTATGGCTTATCTTGAATTTGAGGCTATGGGTGTTGACAGAGTTAAGACTGAAAAATCTGTTGCTTATATTGACCACAACACTCTTCAGACAGGCTTTGAAAATGCCGATGACCACCGTTACATTCAGTCTGTAACAAAGAAGCACGGCATTTATTTCAGCAGACCGGGTAACGGTATCTGCCATCAGGTACATCTTGAAAGATTCGGTATCCCCGGTAAAACTCTTATCGGCTCCGACAGTCACACTCCTACAGGCGGCGGAATCTGTATGCTTGCTATGGGTTCGGGCGGACTTGACGTTGCCGTTGCTATGGGTGGCGGAACATACTACATTCCTATGCCGAAAATGACAAGAATTAATCTCACAGGCTATCTTAAGCCTTGGGTTTCTGCTAAAGACGTCATCCTTGAGGTGCTCAGAAGAATGAGCGTTAAGGGTGGCGTAGGCAAGATTATTGAATACGGTGGAGAAGGCGTTAAGACCTTAAGTGTTCCCGAAAGAGCAACTATTACAAATATGGGTGCTGAATTAGGTGCTACAACCTCTATCTTCCCCTCTGACGAAATAACTCTTGCTTTTCTTAAAGCACAGGGACGTGAAAATGACTGGACAGAAATTCAGCCTGACGCAGACGCAGAATATGACGAGGTTATCGATATTGACCTTTGTGCTCTTACTCCTATGGCTGCATGTCCTCATATGCCGGACAATGTAAAAACAACAGAGGAAATCGGCAAAATCAAGGTTGACCAAGTTGCAATCGGCTCCTGTACAAACTCCTCATACGTTGATATGATGAAGGTTGCCGCTATTCTTAAGGGCAAGACTGTTTGTCCGTCTGTTTCACTCTGCATTGCTCCCGGCTCAAAGCAGGTGCTTAATATGCTTGCTTTAAACGGTGCTCTTTCGGATATGATTAACGCAGGTGCAAGAATTCTTGAATCTGCCTGCGGTCCTTGCATCGGTATGGGTCAGTCACCTAATTCGGCAGGTGTTTCGCTCAGAACCTTTAACCGTAACTTTGAAGGCCGTTCAGGCACAAAGGATGCAGGAATTTATCTTGTTTCTCCCGAGGTTGCGGCTGCATCTGCCCTTACAGGATATCTTACAGACCCTCGTGAGCTTGGCGAGGCTCCTGTTATTGAAATGCCTGAAGAGTTCATTGTAAATGACAATATGATTGAGCCGCCTGCATCACCTGAGGAGGCTAAGGATATCGAGGTTCTCAGAGGTCCTAACATTAAGCCTTTCCCTGAAACCGCACCTCTTCCCGAGGAGATTTGCGCAAAGGCTGTTCTTAAGGTCGGCGACAACATCACAACAGACCACATTATGCCTGCCGGTGCTAAAATTCTTCCTTACCGTTCAAACATACCGCACCTTTCACAGTACTGCTTTGGTGTATGTGACGAAACCTTCCCCGAAAGAATTAAGGCAGAGGGTAAAGGAATTATTATCGGTGGCTCAAACTACGGTCAGGGCTCATCAAGAGAGCATGCCGCTCTTGTTCCTCTTTATCTCGGAGTTAAGGCAGTTATTGCTAAATCCTTCGCAAGAATCCACGTTGCAAACCTTGTAAACGCAGGAATTCTTCCATTTACATTTGCAAACGAAGGCGACTATGACAGAATTGATCAAATGGATGAGCTTGCTCTTCCGAACATCAAGGACTGCATTGAAAATAAAAAGGATGTCGTTCTTAAAAATGTCACTAAAGGCGAAGAATACAAGCTTGACTCATCTCACCTTTCGGACAGACAAAGAGCTATGCTTGTATGCGGTGGTCTCCTTGACTACACAAGAGAGATGAACAAATAAACAATAACTGAAGGAGCAAAAATACTATGTCAGATGAAGCAAAAATTATCGACGAGGCTGTTGAAAAATTCCGTTCACTTATGGAGTCACAGCTCGCACGTGCAAAGAAAATTAAAGAGGACAAGGATTTTACAGACTATGACGCTCTTGATACCATTGTAATCGGTATCTGCGGCGGCGACGGTATCGGTCCTGTTATTACAAAGGAAAGTGAAAGAGTCCTTGCATTTCTTTTAAAGGACGAGGTTGCAAGAGGTAAGGTTCAGTTCAAGGAAATTGACGGACTTACTATTGAAAACAGAGCAGCCTGCAACAAAGCTATTCCCGATGACGTTCTTGCAGAGCTTAAGTCCTGTCACGTTATTCTTAAGGGACCTACAACTACTCCCAGAGCAGGCGACCCTTGGCCGAATGTTGAGTCAGCAAATGTTGCAATGAGAAAAGAGCTTGACCTCTTTGCAAATATGAGACCTGTTAAGGTTCCCGAAGAAGGCATTGACTGGACCTTCTTCAGAGAGAACACCGAGGGCGGCTATGCAGTCGGCTCTCACGGTGTAAACATAACAGACGACCTTGCAGTTGACTTTACGGTTGCAACTCAGGAGGGCTGTGAAAGAATTGCCCGTCTTGCTTACGAATACGCAAGAAAGAACAAAAAGGGCAAGGTTTCTATCATCACAAAGGCAAACATCATCAAAACAACCGACGGTAAATTCCTCAAGACTGCTCAGAAAATCGGTGAAGAATATCCCGAAATCGTAACAGATGACTGGTATGTTGATATCACAACTGCAAAGCTTATCGACCCCATGAGAAGAAAGGACTTTAAGGTATTTGTTCTTCCTAACCTTTACGGCGATATAATCACAGACGAGGCGGCTGAATTCCAGGGTGGTGTAGGTACTGCCGGCTCTGCAAACATCGGTAAAAAATATGCTATGTTTGAGGCTATTCACGGCTCAGCACCGAGAATGATTAAGGAAGGCAGAGGTCAGTATGCAGACCCTTGTTCAATGCTCCGTGCTTCTGTTATGCTTCTTTCTCATATCGGATATCAGAAGGAGGCTGACGCTCTTGAGGCTGCTCTTGACAAATGTATGTTTGAGGAAAAGAAGCTTACAATTACAGGCAGAAGCGACGGCTGTACCTGTAGTGAATTCGGCGACTATGTAATGGAAACCATTACAGAAATGACGAAATAAGATGTTTTTGAGAGGGTAAAATTATGTCAGGAAAAGAAGATATATCAATTTCTGTAATAAAGAGACTGCCCAGATACTACAGATTTCTCCAATCTCTTAAGGAAAACGGAATTGTTCGCATAAGCTCAAAGGAGCTTGCCGCAAGAATGGGGCTTACTGCTTCCCAGATAAGACACGATTTTAACTGCTTCGGCGGCTTCGGTCAGCAGGGCTACGGCTATAACGTACCCGAGCTTCACAGTAAAATAGGCGAAATTCTCTGTGTAAATACAGAAATTAAGACTATCCTTATCGGCGCAGGTAATTTGGGAAAAGCCGTTACAAACAAGATTTTTTCAAAGAAAAGCGGCTTTAAGCTGATAGGAATTTTTGATAAAAATGAGGCGCTTTGCGGAAATATGATAAAGGGTATTCCTGTAAGAAATATCAATTATCTTGAAAATTTCTGCATTGATAACTCCCCTATTTGCGCCGTTACCTGTATTCCGTCAACAGATATGAGAGAAATTACGGATTTGCTTGTTAAGGTTGGAATAAAGAGCTTTTGGAATTTTTCCACCTATGACATTGCAATGGAGCATCCGGACGTTCTTGTTGAAAACGTACATCTTACCGATAGCCTGCTGACGCTTGGCTATCTTACAAACACTTCACTTAATGAATCGGAGGACTGACTTTTGCAGATAATCAGTACAAAGGATATTGTGGATGTAATCAGATACGGAGACCATTCTGCCGTTTTGGTTGAAAAGCTTCCGCTGACTAATTCTAATCAGTACAAGGTTCAGTATTCGGTTGTCAATTTTGAAACAAAGAGTATTGATGTGCTGACAAAAAGTGCATATCTTTTAAAAAAATTCGGCTCCGGTTTTCACAGGATAAGTCAGATTATTCCTAATTTTGTTCAGTGCGACGCCGCTGTTTTATATGACAGAAGGGTGCTTGCAATATATCCTAACGGTGAAGCAGGAATATTTGACCGTGAGGGTGAGCTTGAATGGAGCGGTAAGTTTGAATATCACGACAAGACGGTAAGATGCCTTGCATTAGAGGGTAAGTATTTTTGGAGCGTTTGCCCTGAGGAAAACTGCGTTATCAGATATTCAAGTCAGAATATGAATGTTGATTTAAGAATCGGCGGAGTTGACGCTCAAACCTTTGTAAATCCTACCCACGTATGCTTTGATGACGGCGACGTTTACGTTTGCTGTGACAATAACAAGGTTAGGAAAATTGACGGCTCCAACTATACCGTTTCCGATTACCTAAACTTTACGGACAGCATTAAGCAGTATTACCGTTTCGGCAGATATGCAGTTGCCGTTATGTCAAGCGGTACATATGTTTTAGAGGATAATCAATAAAATAAACACATAAAAAAGCGTTGGAATCTTTTAAAGACTCCAACGCTTTTATTAATTTCTTATTTCCATAATGCCTTGTATATTTTTACAACGTCCTCTTTTTTTATCAGCTTAATTGTATTTGCAGGAGAGCCTGAGGCAATAGCATCCTCCGCCATTTTATCAATAACTGCGAAGAATTCCTTTTTATCAATTCCGTACTGCTCAAGGGTAGGAATTTCACAAAGCTGACAAAGCGACTGACACTTCTTGATAAATTTCATTGCCGCATCCTTATCGTGGTCGGAATGGGAGGCAACACCGATTGCTCTTGCCATATCTGCAAAGCGGTCATATGCTCCGTCATAAACATAGCTAAAGCATTCACCTAAAAGCATCGCATTACTGATACCGTGGGGTACGTGGAACATTGCACCGATAGGTCTGCTCATACCGTGAATGATAGTTACGGACGCATTGTTAAATGCAATACCTGCCTCTAAAGCCGCAAGTGACATCTGTGCTCTTGCGTTCACATTATGACCTTCATTATAGCAAAGAGGAAGATACTGAAAAATCTTTTTTACTGCCGATAAAGCAAGCTCGTCTGTAAGCGGCTGAGCCTTTCGGGAGGTATAAGCCTCTGCGGCATGGCAAAGGGCGTCAAGTCCCGTTGCGGCAGTTACAGACTTAGGAGCAGTCATGGTAAATGCCGGATCATCAATGGCAATATCGGGCATAAGCACTGCACCCTTTAAAAGCATTTTAATATCCTTTTCTGTATTTGTTATGATAGTAAACTGAGTTGCCTCCGAGCCTGTGCCTGATGTGGTGGGAACGGCAACCATAGGCGGTGTAGGTACAGTAATTACTCTGCCCAGGAAATCATCGATATTTTCTCCGCTTGAAGCTACAGCACCGATAGCCTTCATTGAATCTATAGGCGAGCCGCCGCCTACTGCAATAAGAAAATCGCATTTTTCACTTTTATAAGCCTCTACGCCTGCCTCTATCATTTTATCGGTAGGCTCCCCTGTTATACCGTCAAATACGGCATAAGCGGTTTCGTTTTTATCAAGAATATCGGTTACAAGCTTTGCATTGCCAAGCTTAACCATCATAGGGTCAGTTACGATAAGCGCCTTTTTGCCGAGTGCTTTTAAAGCAGTTGTGGCATCTGATAATGCGTTTTCACCGTAGAACACCTGCTTCGGCATTATAAAATGATTTCCCATATCCATACCTCTTGTATCAAAATATCTATTATATTTTAGTAAAAGTATTTCAAATGTCAAGAGGTTAGGAAAAGAAATTGATAATTTTATATCATTCAAAAAAGGGTGCGAAGATTTCGCACCCTTAGTATATAAAATTAGTAACGAAGCATAACGGAAAAAGATACGATTTAAAGGAGACCGTCCCAAGTATCTACTTCCTTAGCCTTCTTTTCTTCCTCGTCAAACCAATGCTGAGTTACGGATTTGCTTTCTGTGAAGAAACGGTAAGCGTCTTTACCAAGGCAGTGTAAATCACCGAAGAAGCTCTGCTTATGACCGCTGAAAGGAATGAATCCAACCGGTACAGGAATACCTACGTTGATACCAACCTGACCGCCGTCAGTGTGACGTGCAAACTCTCTTGCGTAATAACCGCTCTGAGTGTAAATTACAGAGCCGTTTGCATAAGGGCTGGAGTTCATTATCTTAAGTCCCTCGTCAAAGTCCTTACATCTCTTAATGCAAAGAACAGGTCCAAAAACCTCATCTCTGCCGATAGTCATATCCTCGGTAACATTATCAAAGATAGTAGGACCTACGAAATAACCGTTTTCGTATCCCTCGGGTACCTCGGGATTACGTCCGTCAAGAACAAGTGTTGCACCCTCGTCAACACCCTTTTGAATATCTGCAAGCACTTCTTTATAATGCTTTTCATATGTAATAGGACCGAGACGTGTATTATTATACCAAGCAGGACAGCAGATTACGTTCATAGCCTGAGCCTTAAGCTCTGCAACAAACTTGTCTGCAATAGATTCCTGAACAACACAGCAGGAAAGAGCCATACATCTCTGACCGGCACAACCATATGCAGAATTAATTACGCCTGCAACAGTTCTTTCAAGAGCACAGTCCTCAAGGACAAGCGCATGGTTTTTAGCCTGACAAAGAGCCTGACATCTCTTGCCGTTAGCGGCTGCCTTTTCATAAATCTTAAGACCTACGGGGGTTGAACCTACAAAGGTGATACCCTTAACATCAGGATGCTCAAGAATGGTATTTATCTCATTTCTTGAACAGGTGACAATATTGATTACACCGTCGGGGATACCTGCCTCCTTATAAAGCTCAGCAATTCTCATAGCAGTTCTCGGAGTGAGTGATGCTGCTTTAAGAACAAGGGTATTACCGCAGGCAACACATACGGGAGCCATCCAGCCGAAAGGAATCATTGCAGGGAAATTAACAGGAACGATACCTGCAAATACGCCCATAGGCTCACGGTATTTAACTGTGTCAAAGCCTGTTGAAGCGTCCATAAGGCTTTCGCCCATCATAAGTGACGGAGCCTGAATAGCCAGCTCTGTTCCCTCCTGAGCCTTTCCTACGTCACCCTGAGCCTCGCCCCAGGTCTTACCGTTTTCCTCGCAGACAAGCATAGTCAGCTCGTCCATATGAGCAAGAAGAAGCTCTCTTACCTTATAAAGAATCTGTGTTCTTTTTCTTGCAGGAGTTGCACGCCAAGAGGGATAGGCAGCCTTTGCCGCCTCTATTGCCTCGAGCACCTCGTCATTTGTACAGCAGGGTGCCTGTCCTGTTACTTCTCCCGTTGACGGATTATGCAGGTCATACCAAACATCTGTTTTAGATTCCCTGAATTCTCCGTTTACAAAATATTTGAGTTTTTCCATAAAAATTTACCCCTTTTATGAATATTATTATACGATATTACTATATCACATAAATAATAAAAAAACAATACGCAATTAACAATAAGCACACTCTTTTCATAGAATAACACTAACGAGGTGATTCATATGCTTCTTTCTCAAATGAAAGAAAATCAGACTGCTACCATCACCGCTTTAGACGAAAGCTTCGCCCTTTCAAGAAGGCTTCACGATATGGGCTTTACCGCAGGGCAGAAAATAAATTGCTGTGAAATCGGACTTTGCGGTTCCCCTATCGCTTATACAATCAGAGGAACAAAAATTGCCCTCAGAAAAAAAGATGCGGATAAGATTGGAGTGGTTTTGTGAAAAAAGAAAAAACCGTGGTGCTTATGGGAAATCCGAATGTGGGAAAAAGCACTGTATTTAACGAAATAACAGGCTCTCATCAGCACACAGGCAACTGGACCGGAAAAACGGTAGATACCGCCACAGGCAAATATTATTACAAGTACAATAATTACAGGCTTGTAGATTTGCCCGGTACATACAGTCTTATAACTATGAGTGAGGAAGAAAGAATTGCTAAAGACTATCTGCTGACAGAAAAATACGACTGCGTGGTTATGGTTGTTGACTCAACGGCGCTTTTGAGAAACTTAAATCTTGTTTATCAGGTGCTTGAAATAACAAATAAGGTTGTGCTTCTGCTTAATCTCAATGATGAGGCTAAAAAGAAAAACATTATGATTGACAAAACGGTATTGTCAAATCTTTTGGGAATTCCTGTTGTTAAAGCAACTGCACGTAGCGGTAAGGGTATAAACGAACTACTTGAAGAGGTACATTTGATTTGTACAAATTCAGAGGATTATTACACAAGAAAAAGCTTTGACCTAAACGATATTGACACGGAATTTTTACTTGAAAAGGCAGAATTTGTTGTTGATAAGGCAGAAACCTCCCTACCCTCAAAAAAGGAGCAGCTTGAAAAAAGAATTGACAAAATACTACTTGGAAAATATACATCTGTTCCGATTATGCTTCTGCTTTTCGGCTTGGTTTTGTGGATTACAGTTGCAGGCTCAAATTATCCCTCTGAATTTTTAAGAGAAGCTTTTGACAGCTTTCAGATTTGGCTTGCAGAGGCTATGAAAAATATAGGTGTTTCACAAACCGTAATCAGCTTGGTGGTAAACGGTATACTGAGAGTTTTACTTTGGGTTGTTGCGGTAATGCTTCCGCCTATGGCAATATTTTTTCCGCTTTTTGCAATACTTGAGGATATAGGAATTTTACCGAGATTTGCCTTTAATCTTGACCGTCCCTTTGAAAAATGCGGTGCCTGCGGTAAACAGGCGCTCACTACCTGTATGGGCTTTGGCTGTAACGCTGTGGGTGTTACAGGCTGTAGGCTGTCTCTTATACACATCTCCGAGCCCACGAGA
>CALYNW010000011.1 GCA_945224895.1 uncultured Clostridia bacterium | reverse complement strand
CGAGGGAACAAACTGATAAACCCTAATTTGTGAAACTTTATATTTTCCTGTTTTAAACACCTTTTTTAATTTTCCACAGATAATTTTTAACAACGGTTGCGGAAAAAAATATTTTTACACAATATCAACATTTTTTAAACATTTTGAATTTTAAAAATTTTTCTGTTTAATTGCTGTTAAATAAACAAAAAATTCAGTTTTCAACAATTTCCACAGCCTATAATAATACTACTAAAAGATAATCTATAATGATAGACGGAGGATAGAAAAATGAAATTTTCCTGCAATACGAAAGAATTAAGCGAAGCCTGCTCAAATGTTATGAGAGCTGTCAGCACTAAGGTAACTATTCCGACTATTGAGGGTATACTCATTGAATGCGGTTCGGATACGTTAAGCCTTACAGGCTACGATTTTGAATTCGGTATTAATACAACCCTTGAGGCAAGCGTTGTTGAGCCGGGAGCAATCGTAATTAATGCAAAGGTAATCAGCGATATTATCAGAAAGCTTCCCGAAGGAAAGGTTACCTTTGAGGTTAATGGTACATCTGTTTCAATTATCAGCGGTGCCGCGCAGTACAGTATTACCGGAATTGACGCAGAAGATTATCCTGAATTACCTTCTGTTTCAGGCGGTTATCCTCTGTTTTTAAATCAGTCAATTTTACAGGGAATGGTAAGTCAAACATTATTTGCAGTTGCCGACAGTGAATCATCAAAGCCTGTTCATACAGGTCTTAAATTTGAGCTTACACTTAATCAACTGAGGCTTATCGGTGTTGATGGCTACAGACTTGCTATCAGAACGGAAACAGTAAAATATGACGGCGAGGACATCAGCTTTATCGTTCCAAAGAAAACTATCAGAGAGCTTATTAAGCTTATCGGTACCGAAGCAGACAAAGATATTTCTATAAGCGTAGGAAAGAGACATATTGTATTTGACGTTGAAAATTACAGTATTATCAGCAGACTTCTTGACGGTGATTTTCTTGATTACAATGCGGCTGTTCCTAAAACCTGCGCTACTACTGTTTTAATTAATACAGATGATGCAATCAACTGCATTGAAAGAACCTTGCCTGTTATTGAAAATGATAAGAAGAATCCTATCAGATGTCTTTTTGACGCTGATGAAATGAGAGTTTCAACCGTGTCAAGCCTGGGACGTGTTGTTGACTATACCCACGCAAATGTAAGCGGTGACAGAGTTGAAATAGGATTTAATTCAAAATTTATCCTTGATGCACTTCACGCAGCAGATACTGACCAGGTCAGAATTGAATTAAATGGTGCAGTAAGCCCTGCCAAGGTTATGCCTGTTAATGACGACAGCTTTCTGTTTTTAGTTCTTCCTATGAGGTTAAAGAATGAAAATTAAATTAAAAGCGGCTGAAAGAAAAAAAGAAACTGTTATTATTACAACAGAATTTATCAGGCTTGACGCATTTTTAAAATTTAAAGGTATTGCCGAAACAGGAGGTCAGGCTAAATGCTTTATTCAGGACGGCATTACTAAGGTAAACGGTGAGGTTTGTACCGCAAGAGGTAAAAAAATTCACGGCGGAGATATTGTTTCAATTTTTTCCGTTGATTATGAAATAAAGAATGAAAATTAAGTCACTTGATATAGAAAATTTCAGAAATATAGAAAATCTGCATCTTGATTTTGATGATGTAAATATCATTTACGGCGAAAATGCTCAGGGTAAAACAAATCTGATTGAGGCAATTTATCTTTTTACGGGAAGTAAAAGCTTCAGAGGTGTAAAGGATAAGGAACTTATCAAATTCGACTGTGATTATTCTAAGCTGAAAATTGAATTTGAAAATAATGAAAGAGCACAAAGTGCAGAAATTTTAATAAAGGGTAGACGTCAGGCACAGTTAAACGGTATCAAAAAAAGGTCTGCATCTGCTTTGGGTGATGAATTAAAGGCAGTAATTTTTTCACCTGTTCATTTGTCAATGGTTAAGGACGGTCCTGCAGAGAGAAGAAAATTTATTGACTCTGCCTTATGTCAGCTTAAATCGGGATACAGAAATGTTTTAAAGGAATATAACCGCAGTCTTACTCAGCGAAATATGCTTTTAAAGGACGCCGTTCAAAACACGTCACTGCAGGATATGCTCTATATATGGGATAAGAATTTAGCGTCAAGCGGTGCAAAAATTCTTTATCAGCGAAAAAAGTATATTGACGCATTACTGCCCTATGCTAAAGAAATATTCAGCGGTCTGTCAAAGGGCAGAGAGGATATTGACTTAAAAATGAAAAGTGCCTTTGACGTTGATGATTTATCTGCTTCAGAGATTGAAAAAAAGCTGATATATGCTCTTGATAACAGCAGGGGTAATGATTTAATAAACAGAATTACAACAATCGGTCCCCACAGAGATGATATAGAAATTCTCATAAACGGCAACAGTGCCAGAAGCTTCGGCTCTCAGGGACAGCAACGCTCCTGTGTTTTGGCACTTAAATTAGCAGAGGCAAGCTTACTTAAGGAAATGACAGAGGAAAAGCCCCTTGCCTTGCTTGATGATGTTATGAGTGAGCTTGATGAATCAAGGCAGGATTATATTTTAAATCATATAAAGGACTGGCAGGTTTTTGTTACCTGCTGTGACGCAAATACAATTTTAAGGCTTAAAAAAGGAAGGACCTTTCATATTGAAAAGGGAGGTCTGATTTAATGTATGTATATTTAGGCGGAGATACTGTTATTAATACAGATATGATAACAGGAATCTTTGATATGGATACATCAACTGTTAATAAGGCAACAAGAGATTTTCTGTCAAAGGCGGAAAAGGAAAAAAGAGTAGTTTATGTAAATTATGAGCTTCCGAAAAGCTTTGTAGTTTGCAGGGATAAAAAAATTTATGTTTGCCCTCTTAATACGGCAACACTGCTTAAAAGGTGCAAATAAGGAGATTTTTAAATGAGTGAAGAAATCAAAAACAATGTAGAATTAGAAGAGGCGGATATGGATACAGTCGTAACCGAGGAATATTCCGCTAAAGATATACAGGTACTTGAAGGTCTTGAGGCTGTAAGAAAAAGACCGGGTATGTATATCGGCTCAACAGGTCCGAGAGGACTTCACCATCTTGTTTATGAAATTGTGGACAACTCCATAGACGAGGCTCTTGCAGGAGTTTGTACTCATATTGAGTGCGACATTTTAAAGGATAATATTATTCAGGTAAGAGATAACGGACGAGGTATTCCCACCGGTATAAATGAAAAGACAGGTCTTCCTGCCGTTACCGTTGTACTTACCGTTCTCCACGCAGGCGGTAAATTCGGCGGCTCGGGCTATAAGGTTTCAGGCGGTCTTCACGGTGTAGGCTCCTCTGTTGTAAATGCTCTTTCGGAATGGCTTGAGGTTGAGGTTACTCAAAACGGTCATATTTACAGTCAGAGATTTGAAAGAGGTAATCCTGTCAATGACCTTCATATTATAGGTGATGCAGAAGGTCACGGAACACTTATCAGATTTAAGGCTGACCCTGAAATATTCCAAGAGACAACCACCTACGATTATGAAATTCTTTCAAGACGTCTCAGAGAGCAGGCATTTCTTAACGCAGGTCTTTCAATCACTCTTACAGATAAAAGAGGTGATGAGGACTATGGCGAGGAATTCTGCTATGAGGGCGGTATTAAATCATTCGTAGAATATATCAATAAAAGCAGAGGACTTAATCCTATTCAGGAGGAGGTTATCCACCTTTCCACTACTAAGGGTGACAGAAGTGCCGAGGTTGCCCTCTGCTACACAGATTCATATAATGAAACTCTTTTATCCTTTGCAAACAACATTAATACTATCGACGGCGGTACCCACGAAACAGGCTTTAAAACTGCCCTTACAAGAGTATTCAACGATTACGGTAAAAAATTTAATATTCTTAAGGACAGCGATAAGAAATTTACAGGTGAGGATGTAAGAGAGGGTATTACTGCAGTAATTTCCGTAAAGCTTACAGAGGCACAGTTTGAAGGACAGACAAAGGGTAAGCTGGGTAATACGGATATTACGGGACTTGTTTCATCAATGCTTTACGATAAGCTGATGACCTATTTTGAGGAAAACCCAACTGTTGCAAAAACTCTTATCAATAAATCACTTGATGCCTCCCGTGCAAGAGAAGCTGCAAGAAAGGCAAGAGAAAACGCAAGAAGAAAATCTCCCCTTGAAAGCAATTCACTTCCCGGCAAGCTTGCAGACTGTACAAGCAAGGACCCGTCAAAATGCGAAATTTACATAGTCGAGGGTGACTCTGCAGGCGGTTCTGCTAAGGACGGACGAGACAGAGAGCATATGGCAATCCTACCTCTTTGGGGAAAAATGCTTAACGTTGAAAAAGCAAGGGTTGACAAGGTTTATACTAACGAAAAATTATTGCCTGTTGTTATGGCTCTCGGTACAGGTATCGGTGACGACTTTAATATTGAAAAATTAAGATATCATAAAATCATAATTATGGCGGATGCCGATGTTGACGGTGCTCATATCAGAACACTTCTTTTGACCTTCTTCTTCCGCTATATGCCTCAGATTATTGAGGACGGCTATGTTTATCTTGCACAGCCACCGCTTTTCAAGGTTTCAAAGGGAAAGAAAAGTGCATACTGCTTCTCTGACGAGGAAAGAGATGCAAAGATTGAAGAATTCGGCGGCGACTGCGATATTCAGCGTTACAAAGGTCTCGGTGAAATGGACCCCGACCAGCTTTGGGAAACTACAATGGACCCCGAATACAGAACAATGCTTCGTGTAACCGTTGAGGACGCACAAAGAGCATCAGAAAATTTCTCTATACTTATGGGCGATAATGTAGAGCCACGTAGAGAATTCATCGAAAAGAACGCTAAGTTTGTAGAAAACTTAGATGTATAAGTCTCTTAGCCTAACAAGTTAGTGGCTCTACACGTGGCTCCAAAACCGTCTTGACCGGTTTTGGGAGAAACAGTCCGGTGGACTGTTTCGTAGCAAGTGGAGGACCGTAGTCAATTAAATTCAGTTGGGACGAGTAGTACGTAAGCTAAGTTTGTAGAAAACTTAGATGTATAAGTCTCTTAGCCTAACAAGTTAGTGGCTCTACACGTGGCTCCAAAACCGTCTTGACCGGTTTTGGGAGAAACAGTCCGGTGGACTGTTTCGTAGCAAGTGGAGGACCGTAGTCAATTAAATTCAGTTGGGGCGAGTAGCGAATAAGCAAAGCTTATAAAAACTTAGATGTATATAAACCTACAAAAGAGAAAACCAAACAGATTAAATGATTTTGATTACAGTCAAAACGGTATGTATTTCATAACAATTTGTACAAAAGATAAAAAGCCGTTATTGTCACAAATCACCGTAGGGGCTTGCATTGCAAGCCCGAAAAACAAAAGCTATGAACAATTCTATTACATTTAAAATGACAGGCGAGGAATATTATCTCGGCTGGAAATACAAATTGAATAAAGGAAAAATTCAAAGCAAGGCTATTATTCCCGCAATGCTTTTGATATGTATACTGACTGTTGTTTTCGGCTTTATGCTGGAATTTGGGACTACGGCAATATTTATTGTCCTGTTTTTTGCCACATCACTTGTATCTCAAATGACAATTCAGAAGAAAAGCATTATTCAGGAATACAATTTTTCAAGGGTGCTAAACGGAGATAACACCTTAAGGCTTTACAGCGAGGGTATTGAAATCATCACAAGCTATGAAAAAATCTTTACCCCTTGGAAAAGTGTTTATGCAGTTAAGGAAACACCAAAAAGCCTTATAATTCTCCCCACCTTCAGAAAAGGTATTTTCGTTATCAGCAAGGAAAGATACAATTCCGAGGAATTTGAAAATATCCTTTCTCTTCTCAAAAATAATTTAACTGTTGAGGAGGGCAAACGATGATAGGAAAATTTACTTATTCCCTCACAAAAGAGGACTATATCAGCTTTGAATTGCTGAAGCTAAAGCAAAATAAGCCTTGGGTTTTGCCTACAATATTTTCTGTTGTGCTCAGCGTTACATTCGCATACTATGCGGTGGAAAGAAAATCATACATCTATTTAATTATACCGATAGTAATGTTTATAGACGCATTTTTCACATATTATTACGCAAATAACATTAAGCCCAAGAAGAATGCCGAAAAATATATCAGCCTTGATAAAAGCTATCTTAGCCCTAAGGAAATTACATTTTACCGTGACAGCATAGAGCTGAAAACCCTGCCGGAAAATGAAGGGGACCCTGCCATAATTGAGGTTTATCCCTTTTCGGTAATGAGTGCAATTCTTGAAAGCAGGGACTATTTTCAGTTTATAACAGTCAGTGAGGCTAATGTTTTACCTAAAAAGGCAATACCGCAGGAAATATTACAGACTGTTGAAAATACCGTTAGGAATAATCCTAATTATTCATTAATGAAAAATGTCTGAAATCCCGTTTGGGACAGGAGGAATTTGATAAATGGACAAAAATGAAATTCGTTATGACAATCAAAAAATTGTTGATGTAGAAATAAGCACGGAAATCAGAAAGGCGTTTCTTGATTACTCTATGAGTGTTATTGTTCAGCGTGCTTTACCCGATGTACGTGACGGCTTAAAGCCGGTTCACAGAAGAATTCTTTACGCAATGTATGATAATAACCTTTATCCTACTAACCCTTACCGTAAGTGTGCTACTACAGTCGGTGAGGTTTTAGGTCATTATCACCCACACGGAGACGCTTCTGTTTACGACGCAATGGTTAGGCTTGCACAGAGCTTTTCAATGAGGCATCCTCTCGTTGACGGTCACGGTAACTTCGGCTCCATTGACGGCGACCCGCCTGCTGCATACCGTTATACAGAGTCAAGAATGAGCAAAATCTCTATGAAAATGGTGGAGGATATAAAAAAGGACACCGTTGATTTTGCTCCTAACTTTGACGACACAGGCAAGGAGCCTACCGTTCTTCCTGCAAGATTTCCAAACCTTTTGGTAAACGGCTCATCAGGTATTGCCGTAGGTATGGCAACAAATATTCCTCCTCACAATATGAACGAGGTTATCGAGGGAATGTGCTGTCTTATTGACAATCCGGACGCACAGCTCGAGGATTTATTAGAGCATATTAAGGGTCCTGACTTCCCTACCGGCGGTATCATTATGGGTACTCGTGGATTTAAAGAGGCTTACGCAACAGGTAAGGGTAAGATTTATGTCAGAGCCAAGGCAGAAATTGTTGAAACCAAGGGCGACAGATATAAAATCGTTATCAGCGAAATACCCTACGGCGTAAATAAGGCAAGACTTATTACGAAAATTGCCGAGCTTGTTAAGGACAAGCGTCTGGAGGGCGTAGCCGATGTTCAGGACTATTCCGACAGACGTGGTATGCACATTGAGGTTGTTGTTAAGAGAGATGCAAACGCTCAGGTTGTCCTTAATAATCTCTACAAAATGACAGATATGCAGGTTACATTCGGTGCAATTTTGCTGGCACTTGATGACGGTGTACCGAAGATTCTTACTCTTAAGGAAATTCTTGAAAAGTATATTTCCTTCCAAAAGGATATTGTTACAAGAAGAACTAAATTCGATTTAAACAAGGCTCAGGAAAGGGCTCATATTTTAGAGGGACTTGCAAAGGCGATTGACATTGTTGACGAGGTTATCGCAACAATCCGTGCCTGCAAGGGCGGACAGGCTGAGGCAAAGCAGGCAATTATGGACAAATTCGGCTTTGACGAGCCACAGGCTAACGCCATTGTTGCTTACCGTCTCGGTCAGCTTGCCGGTCTTGAAATTGAAAAGATAATGAACGAGTTGGACGAGCTTCACGAAAGAATAAAGGATTTCCTCGACATTCTTGCACACGAGGAAAGAATTAACGAAATTATCAAGTCCGAGGCAAGAGCAATCGGCGAGAAATTCGGTGACGAAAGAAGAACTGAAATTTCCGCATTCAGCGGTGACGTTGATGATGAGGACCTTATCCCTGTTGAAGAATGTATCCTTACTCTTACGGAAAAGGGATATATGAAGCGTCAGACTGTTGACACCTACAAGGCACAGAACAGAGGAGGCAGAGGTATCTCGGGAATGAGCCGACGTGAAGAAGATGTGGCAAAGACTATGTTTGCCTGCTCCACCCACGACTTTATTCTTCTCTTTACCAACAAGGGTAAGGTGTTCAAGATGAAGGGCTATGAGGTTCCCGAATCGTCAAGGACAAGCAAGGGTATGAATGTTGTAAACATTCTTCCTCTTGAAAACGGTGAGCAAATCAGTGCTATGGTTAAGGTTCCTCAGGAGGAGGAAAGAACATATCTCTGTATGATGACAAGAAACGGTATCATTAAGAGAACTGCCCTTAGCGAATACGACCATATAAGAAAAACAGGTATTATTGCCATCAATCTTGACGAGGGTGACGAGCTTTCATGGGTTGACATTACAGACGGTGAAAGAAATCTTATTGTTGCTACCCACGACGGTATGAGCATATGCTTTAAGGAGTCGGATGCAAGACTTATCGGCAGAACTGCAAGAGGCGTTAAGGCTATCACTCTTTCAGAGGGCGACTATGTTGTGGGCTTTGCCGTTGAAAGAGATGGCTATACTCTTCTTACCGTTTCCGAAACAGGCTACGGCAGAAAGAGCGAATTCGCTGATTACCGTATTCAGTCAAGAGGCGGTAAGGGACTTATTAACTACCGTACCTCTCAGTACGGCAAGGTTGCTATGATTGCTCCCGTTTGCTCAGATAACGATGTTATTATGATTTCCTCAGACGGAATTATCATCAGAACTCCTGCCGACCAGATTTCCTCATTCCAAAGACCGTCTAAGGGCGTTAAGGTAATGAAGGTAAACGAGGGAGAAAGAGTTGCAACCCTTTCCGTCGTTGACAAGTTTGAGGAAGAGGAAGAAGAAATAACCGACGAGGCTGAGGCTTTAACCGAGGCAGAGGAAAGCGCAGAGGAATAATAGACAAAAAATTACAATAATTTCTATTAACATATAAAAAATAATGTTTTTACATTTTATCTATAGTAATTTTACTTTTATTGATATATAATGACACAGATTTTATAAGTACCATACCCTATTGAAAAGAGGAGTGATACCGTTGGAGAAAGAGTCATACAGTATTGACGATATTCTTTCCGAGGTAAAAAAACGCAGGGAAGAAAACGAATATATCCTGAAGAACAATAAGCCTGCTGCGGAAGATAATCAGCCGTCGGCTGAATTAAAGCAGGAGGAGACAGACTTCGTTTTGGACGGAGAGCCGACAGACGACGTCAGCAAGGAAGCAGAAGACGATGTTGAGGTTTTTCATCTTGAAACAGAGGAAGGTGCTGAAGAAGATGTTACCGTTAGCCTTCCCGAAATCGAGCCTGAGCAGACAGCAGATGAAGGAGCCGAGGAAGAGAATATAGCTGACGTTGCAGAGGAAACCGAGCCGGAGGAAGTGCTTGATAAAACAGGAGAGCTTTCTCAGGACATTGTTGTTGACAATCAGTCTGACGAAGGCAGTGTAACTAACGGGTCCGTCAATGAGCCGGAGCAGGAAAACGGAATGGTTGATTTGCTTTCCTTGGCGGCTTCAGACGACATTGTTCAAACGGCAGAAGTAAAGCCTGAAAAGAAAAAGGGCAAAAAAACTAAAAAGCAGAAGGCGACAATAACCGTTATTGTAATTCTTTTGGTGCTTATTATTTGCGCAGGAGCCTTTGCAATACTTTACGCAAACAATCTGCTTGACAAAATTACTAATAACAGCGAGGAAGAGCCCTACGAAATGGTTACATATTATGACGGTATGGACTTTCTTCAGGAGGACTTCCCCACTATTGATGAGCTTTCCGCATCAGAGATTTACAGCTACAAGGAATATCTCAAGCAGTGGTATCAAAACGGAGATCCTGTCAGCTCAACTCATGTGCTTAATATTCTCCTTATAGGTGAGGATACAAGAGATGAGGAAATTTCAGATACCTCAAGAGCCGACTCCGCAATTATTGCCAGCGTAAATATTGATACAGGTGAAATCCACCTTACGTCAATTTTGCGTGACCTTTATGTTTACTATGAGGTAGACGGTGAAGGCAGATACGGAAAGATTAACGAGTCTGCTTCAATGGGAGGTATGAAATGCTATATCAATACCATTGAGAGATACTATAAGATTGCCATAAATAACTACGCAGTAGTAAACTTTGCAAGCTTCCCGAAAATTATTGATGCACTTGGCGGTGTTTCAATTAAAATTACGTCTGCCGAGATAAACGAAATCAATAATCATCCAAAGAGATACGGCGGAGCTACAATTACTCAGACCTTTGACGGTACAGAGGGTACAATGACATTGAACGGCGAGCAGGCACTTGCTTATTGCAGAATCAGAAAGATTGACTCTGACGGTGCAAGAGCAAACAGACAAAAAACCGTTCTCAACACCCTGTTCAAGAAAATGAAATCCTCAGGTACTGTTGACATTGTTAAGACGGTAAATCAGTTATCCGAATACGTTTATACAGGTTATGATAAGAAGGAGCTTATCAGCCTTGGCAATACAGCCCTCAAGGACGGCTGGCTTAACTATGAGGTTAAGTCAAGCAACATACCGTCGACGGAAAACTGCAAGGGCGGTCAGAGGTTCTCCGCCGCACCGGGCAACTGGATTTGGCTTTCTGATATTCCAAAGGATGCCTATGAGCTTCAAATGAGAATTTACGGAAAATCGAATATTAATCTTAATCCCAACAGACCTGATTACATAGCTATGGGA
>CALYNW010000010.1 GCA_945224895.1 uncultured Clostridia bacterium | reverse complement strand
AGTAAAGGCATTAAGGCACATTTTAACCGTATCAACTGCGTCAAAGATTGCCTCCTTATCCTCCTGCATATCCTTGTTATAAGCAAGGGCGATACCCTTCATAACTGTAAGAAGTGTTGTCAAATCGCCGAATACTCTTCCGCTTTTACCTCTTACAAGCTCTGCTATATCGGGATTTTTCTTTTGGGGCATAATGCTGGAGCCTGTGGAAAATGCGTCGTCAAGCTCAACAAATTTGAACTCCCAGCTGCACCACATAATTATTTCTTCACTAAAGCGTGAAAGATGCACCATGATAAGTGACAATGCTGATGCAAGCTCAATGCAAAAATCTCTGTCTGAGACACCGTCAAGACTGTTTGAGGAAACCTCGTCAAAGCCTAAAAGGTCAGCAACCATATTTCTGTCAAGAGGATAAGTTGTACCTGCCAAAGCACCACTGCCAAGAGGTAAAACATTCATTCTTCTTTTAACATCGCCGAGTCTGTCTAAATCCCTGCAAAGCATTGAGGAATACGCCATAAGATGATGGGCAAAGGTTATGGGCTGTGCCCTTTGGAGATGGGTATATCCGGGCATAATGGTATACTTATTTTCTTCTGCTTTATTACATAAAACAGAAATAAGCTCTTTTATTTTTTCGCTGATTTCGTCAATTTCTTTTCTGAGAACAAGTCTGATATCAAGGGCTACCTGGTCATTTCTTGACCTCGCGGTATGAAGCCTTTTACCTGTCTGACCGAGCCTTGCAGTCAGCTCACCCTCAACAAAGGTATGAATATCCTCTGCCTCCATATCAATTTCAAGCTTGCCGCTTTTAATATCGTCAAGAATATCGCCCAGACCGTTTACGATTTTATCGCTTTCGCTTTTGTCGATTATGCCTGTTGCACCAAGCATGGTAGCGTGGGCAATACTTCCCTTTATATCCTCCTCAAACATTCTGCAATCAAATTTTATTGAGGAATTAAAATCGTTTGTTTCCTTAGCAAGCTCCTTTTTAAACCTGCCCTTCCATAACTGTGCCATAGCTGTACCTCATTATAAAGATAAATCGGGAAAGAATCTTCCCCGACTTACCGAATATCTTAATATATTATTCTGCGTTATTTTCTTCTCTCTGCTTGTCAAGAAGAGCCTTAACCTTAATTGAAAGGCCGAAAAGGTTAATAAAGCCTGCTGAATCTGCCTGATTGTAAGCACCGCCGTCCTCACCGAAGGAGGCAATATTTTCATCATAAAGTGAATACGGTGATGTTACACCTGCGTTGATGATATTACCCTTGTAAAGCTTAAGCTTAACGTCACCTGTAACTGTTTCCTGTGTTTTATCAACAAAGGCGGAAAGTGCTTCACGCAAAGGAGTAAACCAAAGTCCGTTATAAACAAGCTCACCGAATTTTTCTGCAACAAGCTTTTTGTAGTGAGAGGTTTCACGGTCAAGAGTAATCATTTCAAGAAGCTCGTGAGCCTTGTAAAGAATTGTTCCGCCGGGAGTTTCATATACACCACGGCTCTTCATACCCACAAGACGATTTTCAACTATATCAAGAAGACCGATACCGTTCTTACCGCCAAGCTCATTGAGCTTTTCGATAATAGTAAGAGCCTTCATAACCTCGCCGTCAATAGCAGTAGGAACACCCTTTTCAAAATGAATTGTAACATATGTAGGCTCGTCAGGTGCCTGCTCAGGTGCTACGCCAAGCTCAAGGAAGCCTTCCTTTGAATACATTGGCTCGTTTGCAGGGTCCTCAAGGTCAAGTCCCTCGTGGGAAAGGTGCCAAACATTCTTATCCTTTGAATAGTTTGTTTCACGGTTTATCTTAAGAGGGATATTGTGTGCCTCGGCATATTCGATTTCCTCTTCACGGGACTTAATATCCCATTCACGCCAAGGAGCAATAATCTGCATTTCGGGAGCAAATGCCTTTAAGGTCAGTTCAAATCTTACCTGGTCGTTACCCTTACCTGTACAGCCGTGACAGATTGCATCTGCGCCCTCTTTAATTGCTATTTCAGCAAGAGCCTTTGCGATACAGGGACGTGCATGAGAGGTTCCGAGAAGGTATGTCTCATAATCTGCGCCTGCCTTAAGACAAGGCATAATATAATTTTCTGCATAATCATCTTTTAAATCAAGTACATAAAGCTTTGAAGCGCCTGTTTTAATAGCCTTTTCTTCAAGTCCGTCAAGCTCTGTACCCTGACCTACATCACCGGATACGGCGATAACCTCACAGTTATTGTAATTTTCCTTAAGCCAAGGGATAATGATTGATGTATCAAGTCCGCCTGAATAAGCAAGAACTACTTTTTTAATTTCCTTTGCCATAACTAAATATCTCCTTTAAAGATTAATTTTACCAACTGATATACATTATAATAACAAGGTATCGTCATTGCAAGTGTTTTTATAAAGTTTGTATAATTATTCAAATATTCGTCATTTTATACGTAATATTTGTATATTTTTACATTGTTTTTCTGATGCTTTAACAAAAAAACCGCCATAATGGCGGTTAATAAATAAATTTATTTTTTCAAGGAATTAAGAAGCTCAATACATTTATCAAGCTTATCATTATCAAGCTCTGCACTCCCCCTTGTAATAGCGGAGCCTATCAATGAGTCGACAGTATCCTCAACCTTAATGAGTGTGCTGACCTCGGGGGATTCCTCGATAATAACAGCATTATCGTCCTTCTTAACAACCCTGCTTTTCAGCTCCTTGAAGTTCTTATAAAAGCGTTGCTTTTCTTCATTGCACTTATAGCTTTCGATAAGGACCCCGTTTTTCTCCAAAAGAATTTCGTCAATATTCTCATTCTCACGGGAAGCAACTCTTTTCAGCTTACGAAAAATGAAAACCGCATCAACCCTTCTTGTAAAGGACAGGCTTTCGTAATTGCCGTTTCTGTTAATATACAGCTTGATAATATCGTCCTGCTGATTGCATACCATAAAGTAAATTTTCCTGAAAAAGGGATGATCGGAATTCTTTATTTCATCAATGGTAAGTGTATAAAAAAGCTCCTTGTGATGGTCAAAAACAAGAATGTTATCCCTGACAGCATAATAATAAAGCTTATCGTCAAAGTAAAAAGCAATCAGCTTATCGTCGCTTATATCCTCGTTGACAATTTCCCTTTTAGCCTCTTCCTTTTCCTTTGCCTCGGCAATTTCAAGAAGTCTTTTATTAGCCATAGTATACAATCCCCCGCTTTCACTAACCCTATTATATATGCTAAGCGAATAAATTACAATATAAAAAACGGCAAATTTTACTTTTTTGGTTTATTAATTCTTAATTCTTCAACGGCAGGATTTTCTATTATTTCTCCGTTTTTTGTATATCTTGAGCCGTGACAGGGACAATCCCAAGTGTGCTCCTGCGAATTCCATTTAAGTGCACAGCCTAAATGAGTACATCTCTTTTTAGTGGGCGTTAATAGACTTGTTACAGCCTCAAAGGAGTTTACCGCAAACTGAGGTCGGATAACAGTCCGCAAGGGTGAAAAAACAGCCTCATACTGATTCTCCTTTTCCTTAATTAAATCTGTAAGCAGCATAGCACTGAGCATTGAATTAACCATTCCCCATTTGTTAAAGCCTGTTGCAACAAAAAGATTAGGCGTATTTTTTGAATACCTGCCGATATACGGTATGCCGTCAAGAGTCATACAGTCCTGTGCCGCCCAACGATATTTTTCATTTGCATTTGGATAATGCCTGTATACAAAATCGGAAAGCTCCTGCCATCCTCCTCCCTGCTTGCCTGTTCTGTGACCGCCTCCGCCGATAAAGAGCAAATCCTTATAATTTCTGAATGACATACCTTTTTTGCTTTCGTCAACATACATTCCGTCCACATCCTCGGCATTTTCGCAGGCAATGACATAGGAACGGTGCTGAAACATTTTTATAAAATAAAAGCCGTGTCTGTTGATAAACGGAAAATGAGTAGCCATAATTATTTTATCAGCCGTAATTTTCCCCTTGTCGGTCAAAGCTGTTTTATCACAAATATCAAGAACTCTTGTATTTTCATAGATATTCAGCTCCTCTGATATTTGAGAAACAAATTCCAAAGGATTAAACTGAGCCTGATTTTTAAATTTTACGGCTCCTGCTGTTTCAAAGGGCAATCCTTCACATTTTGAATATCCTGCGTTATATCCGATTTTTCCAAGAGCGTTAAGCTCTTTTTCAATTTTCTTTCCATCATCAATAGAGTAAACATAATTGTCCTTATACTCAAAGTGACATTCTGTTTCTTCGCAAAGCCTGCAAAGCATATCAAAGGCTTCTCTGTTGGCAGAAAGAAAAAGCTGTGCCGTTTCCAAATCGAATTCGTCAAGAACCCTGCTGTAAATAAGCCCCTGCTGAATAGTGATTTTAGCAGTTGTGTTTAATGTTGTTTTGTCACAGATTTTACCCTGCTCAACAAGGATATAATCAATATTTTTCCTGTCAAGCATAAGGGCACAAAGGACACCTGCCAAGCCTCCGCCCACAATAAGCACATCGGTTTTAACATTTTTGTCTATAGGATTAAATTCTTTTACATCCCTGCTTTTATTCCATACAGATTCCAAAATATCATTCCCAAAAAAGTATTTACTCTATTATCTGCATTTTGGCTTAAAATAAACAAAGACTGCCTTGGTAAAATCCAAGACAGTCTCAAATTTCAAATTCTATTTAGCTTCGTTGTTTCTCTTTGCAACAAGCTCGTCAAGTATTCTTGCGTGCTCCTTATCGGAAAGTGCATACTTGAGAGTAGGAAGTGCTGAAAGAACCATACCTATTGCAGGTGGAATTGAGATAAGGAAGAACATTGCCGCAGCATATTTTCCTGCTCCCGAACCACCGTCATATGTTAAGAAATCAGCACCGTTTTCTATAGCCTTGTTAAGCTTATCAACATTAGCACCGCTATATCCTACAACTGAATATACTACCGAAGAAATGATAGTTGCGATACCTGCTGAAAGCTTTGTGATAAAGCTCTGACCTGAGAAGAATACACCGTCGGTTCGAACACCGTTTGTATACTCCTCATAGTCAACACAGTCAGCAATCATAACTGACTGAAGAACATTGATACCGCCAAATGACGCACTTGCAAAAAGCATACAAATGCCAATCATTATTGACCAAAAGGTAGTTGTAAGGTCGCCGCCGGAAGCCTTGTAGAAAACAAAAATCAATGTAAACGGAACAGCACCTGCGATTGAATAGAAATTATAAAGCTTTTTCTTTTCAATCTTTTTGATAAGCATAGGTGTTATACCCATTGCAACAAACTGACCTACAAAAAGTCCTGCTGCAACACTGCCGAGACCGATTAAGATTTTAAAATTAATGCCTGTAACTGCTCCTGTTTCATCGGTAGCAAGTATGTTCATAATATTACCGTTTGCATAGTAATATGTTACAAGAGTCATTGCAACAATCATAAGAAGCTGGATAGGGCTTCTCAAAATACCTGAAATAAGAATCTGTCTAAACGGCTTATTTCTGAACATAATCTGGAAGTTTTCCTTAAAGCCGTAATGCTTTTCGGACTTTTCAACCTTTTCTCTTGTGAATATACCTGCAAATTCAAAGAGAACAGACGCAACAACAGTAAATATAATTGCAGTAACAATAAATGCCTTTTGCATATCACCGCCAAAAGCACCTGCAAGTGCCTGTGCAACCTGTACAATAAGCACACCGATACCGCCGATACCTGCAACTATACGTGCAAGACCGAGAAGCTTACTTCTGTCGTTTTCGTCCTCGGTCATAAGTGAGGTTATGCCCCAAAGAGGAATATCGCAGACTGTAAAACACATTCCCCAAGCAATGTAGGAAACAGCAGCCCAAGCTACAATAAGAACCTTCTGTGCTGTTGAGGAAGCCTCGGCGTAATTTCCGTTAATAAATGTAAGAATTGTTACAACGCCGATGATTGCAGGGAAAATGATAAGATAGGGACGGCATTTACCCCATTTAGTCCTTGTCTTATCAACAATAGTACCCATCATCGGGTCATTGATAGCATCCCATATTCTTGCGATAGTCATTATCCAGCCAAGTGCCATAGCAGGTAGGCAGATAACGTTTTGGAAATAGAAATAGAGACCTGTTGCGACAATGTTGTAAATCAAATTCTGACCGAACATACCAACGAGGTAGCCGTTTCTTTCCTTTTTAGTGTAGGTGCGAATTTCGCCCATTACATCCTCTCCTTTTGTTCTGGCAGAAATCCGCCATTTTTGTATAATATATAATAACAATTATATAACAAAAAATCAACAGTATAGTTTAAACATTATATAAAATATGCACAAAATATCAAATATTCATTTTAATTATTAGTTCATTTATTTTTCTGTTTCAGAAGAAGCTTCAACAGGCTTCTGTGAAGAATCGGAAATTTCAGGTCTTTCGGGCAAGCGGGAAATAATTTTCTCTGCGGCTTCCTTTAAGGTTTTGTCGGTGGTAATGCCGATATCCACAGTTACAACTCTGTCATCGGTAAGATTGAGAATTATTTTTGATTGCCTGTCACGGAAATTTTTAACAAGACTTGCCTTTTTATCCTTTTGTGTTTCAACGCTTAAAATTTCGTCATAGGAAAAAATATTATCCTTATCAAGATTTGTAAATTCAAGCTGTTCAGCACCGAATTTAATACCCTGAGTTACAACATCCTTTGTTACAAGCACCGCCATTACCAATGCAAAAACCTCGCAAATGCCAAAAAGGATTGCATAAAAATTAGCAAAGTAAAGCAATTTTTTCACCGAAAATGCGGCAAATGCAACAATAGCAACATCAAGCACAATTACAACCGACAGGGTTATCGGTGATATTATTCTGAAAAATTTATCCTTCATATGAATTTCCTTTCCTTATAATCATCAAGAAGTTTAATATTGTCAGCAGTAAATTCTCTGCCGTTTAAATAGCTTAGGCAGTTTTTATCAGTAAAATTAAATTTCAACTTATAGCTATATAGTGCCTGCCTGTATCTTCCCTGCTCTTTTCCGTATTTTCCGTCGCCGTAAAGCGGATGACCTATATGAGCAAGGTGGGCTCTAATCTGATGTGTTCTGCCGGTAAGAAGCTCAATTTCAAGTAAGGAAGCGTCGTCGTAATAATCAAGAACGGTGTATCTTGTAACAATTTTCTTTGAGCCGTCTGTTTGATTATCTTTAACAGTTACCTTGTTTGTTTTCTCGTTTTTAGTAAGGTAAGCTGTCAAAAGCACCGAGCTTTTCGCCATCTTTCCGTGAACAACCGTCAGGTAATATTTTTCAATTTCCCTTGATTTAATTTTATCGTTTAGGGTTTTTAGAGCCTGTGAATTTTTAGCACCTATGACTATTCCGCCTGTATTCCTGTCAATCCTGTTTGCAAGTGACGGAGTAAAGGAGAAATCGTCGGGAGACCATTCTCCTTTTTCATACAGGTATCTTTTGAGCCTTGCAACAATATTATCAATATAATCATCTCCGTCAGGGTGGCAAAGCACTCCAACTTTTTTATTGATAAGAATTATATTGCTGTCCTCATAAATTATATCAAGGTCCTTTGATGCCTTCATAAAATCAAGATGCTTTTCCTTTGTATGCAGGACATCGTCTTTAAGATACAGCTCAAGCAAATCTCCCTCATTCAAAATCTGCTCGGGAGTGCATCTTTTTTTATTGACCTTTATATTCTTTTTTCTGATTTCCTTAAACATCAATGACTTTGGCAGGCGGTCAAAGGTTTTTAAAATAAACCTGTCAACTCTTACTCCTGCGTCATTTTTGCTTATTACAAAGCTTTTCATCGGTTTTCGTTATCCGCCCTGTTTTTCTTTTCCTCTTCAAGCTCCTGTATCTCTTTATAAAATATATTTGCTCTTACGTAAACCTGAATAAAGTCCTTCATAATTTCTGCAATTTCGCCCTTTTCATAAGGGTTTGCAACTATTCTTTCATCATCATCAATTACAAGTGGACCTTTTTCATAATCGTTGAAGGTAGGCATAAGAGAATAGGAAAGCTCTGTCTTAACAATGGATATCAAGGTCAAATCAGCCGTAGCATTGACAAAGCCTTTTTTCTTTGTATATTTTTCTATTGTAGAAACAGGCGAGCTGTCATTATGCTTTTTAGTGTAGCAGTAGGAAATAGTTTCTTCAATAAAATTTTCAATTTGAGTGTCAGAATAAGGTGCCTTCAGAAGAACAACCTTGTCGATATCTGCGATACCGTATTTATCGCTTTCACCGCAGGGTATGCCAATCATATTTTCATTCTCGTCAATATAGACGGAAATAGTGTAAAAATCCTTTTCCATATAAAACCTCGTATATTTTAATAAGATAATTATATCGTAAATCAAAACAAATTACAACTTTAATTGCAAATAACTGAATAATTTAGTATAATATTTTCGGTGATTATATGAAAAAGGTTTTGATTACAGGCGGTGCAACGGGAATAGGCAAAGCCTGTGCTGTAAAATTTAAAGAAAACGGCTACGAGGTTTTTATTACCTACAATAAAACCCGACCTGATTTTGACGGCGTAACAGCCATAAAATGCAATCTTGAAAGCGTTGACGAAATATGCAATTTATTTTCAAAAATCGGTGAAATTGATGTCCTTGTGAATAATGCAGGAGTTAGCCTTATTAAGCAGATTAACGATACTACTCAAAATGATTATGACAGTCTGATGAATGTAAACGCAAGGTCATATTTCTTTTGCTGTAAGGAAGCGGTTAAAGGTATGCTCAAACATCATAACGGCAGTATAATAAATATTTCGTCCATGTGGGGGCAGGTAGGCGCCTCCTGCGAGGTGGCATATTCTATGAGCAAATCGGCTGTTATCGGGCTTACAAAATCACTTGCACAAGAGCTTGCACCGAGCAATATTGCAGTCAACTGCGTTTGCCCCGGAATAATTGACACAAGAATGAACAATATGTTTGACAAAAAAGAGCTTGAAGAAGAAGTGCCTATGGGAAGATTAGGTACTGCCGAGGAGGTTGCAGAGGCGGTTTTCTTTCTTGCCCAAAGCAGTTATATAACAGGTCAAATCCTCGGCGTAAACGGCGGTATTGTTTGATTTAGCAGGCTGAGCCCGCTAAATCCGATTTGATACACAAAAAGGCTTGAACGAAAACAAATCGTTCAAGCCTTTTGTGATTTGAGATTAGTTATTCTTGTTTTTATTCTGACTGTTCATAATGCCCTGACGGATTCTTCTTACATCTGAAAGAGCCTTATAAAGTGAATCGTCGATAGCAAGAAGAGTATCGTCTGCATAGTTGTTAACTGCTGTAAGCATTTCACGAGACTTATTCTGAGCAGTTGTTACCATTTCATTAGCCTGATTTGTAGCATTGCCGAGAATATCGGAAGCCTGATTCTGAGCGTCTGCAACATAAGCGTCGCCCTGCTCCTTTGCCTTTGCGATAATGTCAGCAGCCTCAGCCTGAGCAGTCTGTGTAATCTGATCACGTGCTACAAGCTCTCTTGCCTGCTCCTGAGCCTTTGCAATTATGTCTGCGGCTTCCTTCTTTGCTTCTTCAAGAATACTGTTTCTTGAATCAACAATAGCCTTAGCCTGCTTTGTTTCCTGAGGAGTATTAAGACGGATATCCTCAATGATAGTCTTAATCTTATCAATGTCAACTGCATACTTTTTGCTGAGAGGTATTGAAGTAGCGTCGTCAAGCACGTCCTCTAAATCTTCAAGTAAAATATCTGTATTAGTCATTTAAACCGTCTCCTTTACATCTTAAATATATATCATCTGCTATTTCCGCAGGCACAAAGGAGGAGATGTCACCGCCGAGACTGCATACTTCCTTAACCATACTCGACGATAAAAACATATTCTCGCTTTTAGCCGAAAGAAACAGAGTTTCAATCTTGGGATAAAGACTTTTATTGATAAGTGCAAGCTGAAATTCATAATCGAAATCAGACACGGCACGAAGACCTTTAACTATCGCTACTGCTCCGTGGTCCCTTGCGTAATCAACAAGAAGTCCGCTGTATGTATCAACCTCAACATTATCCTGAGTGACACATCTTTTTATAAAATCAACTCTTTCATCAAGAGTGAACATCGGTTTTTTTGAGCTGTTGCTCATAACAAGAACTATAACCTTATCAAAAAGCTCGGCTGCTCTTTCTATTATATCAAGGTGTCCCAAGGTCACAGGGTCAAAGCTACCGGGACAAACTGCAATTTTCATATCAGCTCTCCCTCCTGTAAAGTGTAAGCTTTGTTTTGCCGTAATTTCTTATCCTGTCGGCATACCAGCCTGATATATTCTCCGGCAAATCCTCATCCCTCGAGGTTTCACAGACAACTATGCCGTCATCTGACATCATAGGCAAAAGCTTTGGCAGGCATTTTTCAATAATACCCTGCTTATACGGTGGGTCAAGAAAAGCAATGTCAAAATTATTCTTCGCTGAAAGAAACGCCACCGCATCAGACAAAACAAATTTCGCATTGTCCTGAAGCTTACAATGGCTGACATTATTCTCCGCTATTTTCATAGCCTGCTTATTATTCTCAACAAAGGTACAATGCCTTGCCCCTCTTGAAAGAGCCTCAATACCAAGCTGTCCCGAGCCTGCAAAAAGGTCAAGCACCCTTTTATCCTCAAGCTCGAACTGTATCATAGAAAACAGCGCTTCCTTAACCGATTCAGTTGTAGGTCTTGTGACATCCTCACCGGGGAGGGTTTCAAGCCGTCTTCCCCTTGCGATGCCTGTAATAACTCGCATCATTCTTAAAACCTCAGTAATTGTCCGAACACTATCGGACAAACTATCAGTTGTGGGTAACGGTAATAATCCGAACCCGTCAAAAATGCAGTATTAAAGCGATATTTGTCGCTTTCGCTGTTGCCTTGCGCCAGCAAGGCTGCCATCTCAAGACAACAAATCTCATCTTTACTCCAAGCATTTTTG
>CALYNW010000009.1 GCA_945224895.1 uncultured Clostridia bacterium | reverse complement strand
TCAGTAATTCGTTCTTTTAAACTTCCTTTAACATCAAATTTCAACTTAAGTTTAATTGGTTTACCTTCTTTTTTTTCAGGATTTTCACATTCCATAATGAAACTATTTCCTATTTCTATTGACATATAATTTCTTTTTTTTGTAATCTTATAGGTGTTATAATATGTTTTGCCGTCAACGGAGATATTGGTAGTTACTGTATCAGTGGTGACAATTTCATCTAATGCGTCTATTCGTTGTACTGGTATTAGAATAGGATTACTTTTGGTTTTTGCATATAAATATATCTCTTTGCCTTCCATAAGAAAAGGTAAATATGAATCATCACGCCTTTCTCCAACAGGGGTATATGATAATGTTAGGGTTTCAAGATTTCCGGATTTCATCAATTCCTCTAGACTGGGTATCTCAACATTAGCAAAGCTTGATTGTTTTTGACTATTGTCATAAAAATTTAAAACTAATTCTAATTTGTCGTTATTGTTTGTAGGAAATGCTTTCAATGGAAGCGTTATTGAAACCTTATTACTACAATTATTCAATACTTCTTTAACATAAAATGGCAATATGGAATTATAGTATATTCCTAAAATTTCACCTTCACTTTTGTCCACATAAACGACAAAAAATATTGCTCCGCCATTGTTTTTAAAGTTTTCTAAGTCTGAAATTGAAAAAGAAAAACTAGGATTTTTAGGAATTTTTATAACTTCCGTTCCTTTGACCTGAATATTTACACGTTTAAATCCTTTTTTAGAATAATTCCCGTCGTTAAAAATACCAATAAATCCATCAAAACTCGGCGTTGTACCATTTGTTTCAAAATAAGCCTTTAAGTTTTTTGTTTTTGATATACTTTGGGTTACTGCAGATGTTGCGAGTTCTTCAATATCCATATATTACTCACCTCTTTTATCTAAATTATACATATAATATTTTGTTTTTGCAAGGAAGTATATATGATAAATCATAAAACTCACAATTAAAATTTTATCCCACAATCAAATCAAGGATTTCCTTAGCAAAGGTGATAACTACTCCACCGGCAAGGGTAAGAAAGCCGTTGGCTCGCTGTGATGGATCGTGAGATTTCAGTGAAAGTCCTACCTGCACAATACCAAAGCCGAGGATAATAAGACCAACGGCACGGATAAGTCCGAAGATAAAGGTTGAAAGATTGTCAATTACTGCAAGTGGATCATCGGCGGCATAAGCCACAGTACAACAAGAAAAGCAGAGTACAAAAGCTGTAACAACAGCAAGCACTCTGCTTGTTTTTTTATCTGCCTTTGTTAAAGGAGATTTCTTTTCGTTATTTAGTTTTTTCATTTGAATTTTCCTCCATTTCAAATTCTTTTTCAAGGTCAATATCTGCAACAAGCTCAAATCCGTAATCGTCAACCTCAATACTGTCAATGTTTTCAAGCGACATATTCGGGAACGAAATAGTCATTGTATCTTCATCAATAGGATTATGGATATATGGCTTTGCTCCTCCGTCCTCTGTAAGAGTGAATTTGGGGTGTTTGAATATATCGTATTTCAAGTCAAGTATAGGTCTTTCGCCACGAATAAAGAGTATTGCATACTTGTTATCGAGCATACGCACCTCATCAGGTGTCATAAGCTCTCTACCGCTAATTTGGTAATTAGTTGAATAATTACCGTTCCTGCCTGAGCTTTTACCGTAGGTATTTGTGTCAATGGTTTCTTTACCGAGCAGTTCGGAAACATATTTGTGTGTGCTTTGTTCATTACCGCCGAGATAAAGAAATTCATCACAGTTACCGACTATGCTTTCCCATTGCTTTTCAAACAAGGCTTTGAGCTGAGCCATATTCTGTATAATGATTGATACAGAAACGCCACGAGAACGCATTACAGACAGGATTTTGTCAAAGTCATCGGGCAAGCTGACATTGGCAAATTCGTCCATAAGGAAATGAACAGGTACGGGCAATGCACCCTTGTAGATTTTATCTGCCGTGTAGAACAAAGATTGAAAGAGCTGTGAATAAAGCATTGATACAAGGAAATTAAAGCTTGTATCGTTATCGGGAATAACTGCAAACAAAGCCGTCTTTTCTTCTCCGAGCTTTTCCAAATCAAGTTCATCGCATATAGTCAATGATGCAAGACTGTCAAGATTTAATTTATCAAGTCTTGATATAAGGGTAATTTGAATAGATTTAAGAGTTTTGTTGGAGCCTGAATGATAGCTGCGATAGTATTTTACAGCTATATGTTCAGGGTTTCTGCTTTCTAACTCATTAAATAGTGAATCAAGCGGACTAAACGATTGTTCTTCTTCATCATCAATAGCTCCTGCCCGTATCATTTCCATTACCATTGCAAAATTCTGTTCTTCTTCGGGAGCCTCATAATGCAGAAAAAATACAAGGGCAAGTAATAGCGTCTGTGCCAAGTTATCCCAAAAAGGATCACTATTCGTTGAGTTCTTAGGTGTTGTTGCCTTAAAGAGATTGGTAACAAGCCTTTGCACATCATTATCTGTTTTCAAATATACAAATGGGTTATAGCAATCGCTTTGTTCCATATTGATAAGGTCGAGTACGAGAACTTTGTATCCTTCATCAAGTAACATTTGTCCGCAATCACGGAGAATTTCGCCCTTCGGGTCTGTAACAACAAAGGAGCAGTTACATTGCATAAGATTAGGCTTTGCATAGAAAAATGTTTTGCCTGCACCTGAGCCACCGCAAACAAGAGTATTGAGATTTCGCCTGTGCTTTTTATTGTTAAGTCCGATAGCAACATTCTGTGTCATAATCTTGTTATTGTTTTCAGGCTTTTGGTAGTATTTCTTGTTTACCTTATTTGCATCTCCCCATTTAGCAGAGCCGTGTTCTTCTCCTTTACGGTAATTGCGTAGGCTTGAGATGATAACACAAATTACAAGTGCATAGATTAAAAGCAAAATGAGGACAGTTTTTAAGCTGTCCTCACATAAGCTAATATCAAATGGATTGTTAATTGCGTTTGCTAATGCAGGAATAATCTCTGCAAGTCCGCCGTGTACTGACGGAGCAATACACAAGCCAAGCCATATTACAGGAACAATACCGAGAACGGAAAGAATAATAATAGCCTGTTTATCATTCTTATCTCGCACAGCAATCCGACCTTTCAAGAACTTTAATCTTTTTCAAAGGTGCTTTGCCGACTTTTACGATTAGCTCATCAATGGAATCAACGGCTTTTCCGTTTTTTAATTGAGCAGTTCTTTCGTCATTCAAAGACCTTATTAAAAGGCTCTGTTCGTCATCATTAAGTACAAGATAGTATCGTTCTTCTTTCACGGATAGTTACCTCCTATCTTGTCTGTTCCTGTGCTTTCGGCTCCTTGTCCTTTGCCTTGTTCATTTCAACATAAATGTCTTTACTTACGGAATAAACGCTGTCATTCGCCATTGTAAGCATTGTGCGAACATCTTTGTTTTCCTTGCCGTTCCACATTGTTTTGGCACTTGCAACATTTATGTTAGAGTTATCAATGCCGTACTTTTCACAAAGCATATATGTCGCACATACGGCAGACGGAATACACTCGGTACGATTGTATTCATCACTGTTGTTGGCAATTTCTGCAAGTGAAAGCTCTCTTGCAATATCCTTGAACATTGCAAGTGTCTCGGAATGTCTTTTAATCATAAGAGTTTTGCTCTTATCATCAAAGTATGCAGTTGAGTTATTGATAGGAAGTTCATCAACTGCCGACTTGTTAAGAGCCGTTGCATTAAGCATAGCCTTAACAAGTGCCTTTGGTGAATGGTCAAAAGACTTTGCAGGCTGTGGCTGAGCATTGGTCTGTGAAACATCAAATACATATTTGACATTGTATGATGTTCTTTGCTCGCCGTTTTCATCAATATAATCATGAGGCTCAAGGATTTTAATTCCTTTTTCGCCTTTGTTGATTGATGCGTCAAGCTCTCCCCACGAATTTGCGGATTTGAGCTGTGTTGCGTCAGGGCATTGTGCCATAATCAGTAATGTGTTTGATACGGTGTATCTTTCCATACGGGACTGAAAATGAAGATACTCCTTAAAGTGTTCATCATCTTGCATTATATCCGTAATGGAATTGTCAATGATTTCGTAAGCCTGTTCTTTTTCGGCTTTTTTGCGTGCCGCAAATTCTTCCTTGCTTTCATGCTTTCTAAAACTTCTTTGTTTGGGTGTGTATGGCATAAATCATCTCTCCTTTGGTTTTTTATTTTTAATTGGTTTAGGCTGCTGATGCTCTGTTACGGCAGGCTTTTTGTCTGCCTTTGGCTTTTCATCAACAACAGGGGTTTTCTTATCCTGTTCTTTCTGTTGCTTAATCTGCCGTCTGTACTCATTGAGTTTCTCTCTTACGGACGGTTTCTTATCTTTTACAACAGTACCCTCGTTAGATAATGTACTTTCCCCGATAGAGCCGTTCTCGGACGGAGGGCTTTTTTCCGTCTGAGGTGTAAAAGGGTTTTCTCTTTGGATAGGCTTATGTTCGCTTTCATCAGCAGATTTTTCCGAACTGTTCTCGGCAAATATTTCGTCAAAAAATTCATTGTTTTCCGATTTGTCGGTTTTTTCTTCTGCTTTCTTTTTGCGTTCTTCAATCGCCTTTTCCGATTGAGATACAATAGTACCCTTATCAACAGTAGCAAGGTCAAATCGGTCAATAATTCTTTGAATTTTTGACGCATCATCTGCTCTTGCGATAATATCAACAAAAGCATTTTTGTCCTTGTTGTTTTTGTCACGCAAAACGGTATATAAGACACCGTATTTCTTTGCGTGTTTTGTGAACTCTTTGAGGTCTTTTTGTTGCACCGTGTAAACTTTAAGTTCCTTGCCTGACTTAATCATATTTGTAAGTCTTGCCTTTCCCTTTGTTTTCTGTTCCTGTTTGAGAGCAGAAATGAGAAGTACGGCAATACTCTTTGCCGCCTCGCCGGATACTTTGGCTACAACCTCAAAGCCTTCAAGGGACAGCCTTACAACTTGTTCGGCTGCATCACCTGAACTGTTCATCAAGTCTTTCCTCCTTTGATTTGTATTTACGCTCCTGCTTATTCTCATCTTTTTCAATCTGCTGAACTTTTTCCTCAACAATGTGGGAACGCTCGGCAATATCGTTGCAGAGATTAAGCTCGTTGCGTAGTTTTTTGAGCCTTGCGGATATGTCGGATATTTCTTTCTTAATCTGTGAAAGCTCAACCTCACTTATGTCCTTATGACGCATTTTGTTTCTCAGGTGTTTTCTTTCATCTGTTAAGGTTTCAATTTCCTTTTCCACAGACTCTTTATATGAGAAAAGCTGTTCGGAAGTATCAATGTGATTCTTTCCAAGCAGCTCTGCCTCCTGTGAATATTTATCTACCTTCATCAAATCCTCACGGAGAAGATAATGAAGTCTGTTATACTCTCTTGTTTTTTGCTTTTCGTTAGGCTTATCAAACGCTCCGAGCCGATAACAGTAATAGAGATATAGGTTATATAAACTGCCTTTTGCTTTAAGCGGATTAAATTCTTTGTAAGGAACATAATGTGCCTTTTGAAACGGCTTTGCGTTCAAGCTCATATATAAGGCGTTTTCTGCAACTCGTTCCTGTATTCTAATGTTTGTATAGTTTTCTCCGAGCCTATATAACCTAACGGGTTGTTTCCAACCGTCAGCAGTAACAGACCAATATTTGAGAGTAGGACTAATTCTGTATTTATATCCCATTTTTGAAAGATATCTTTTGAATTCTTCCATTGTTCTGCTATGCTCAACAGCCTCGTCAACGGCAGAGCGAACAAGATTTCTTCTTGTAGGAATACCCGATTGTTCTTTTACACTTTGTTTATCTTGCAAAGTTATAAAATCAGGCTCGTTGTTTCTGTCGGGATTTTCAATAACAAACAGTCCGTACTTTCTGCATATTTCATCTGCTATATGATGAAAATAAAACCAAGCCTTTTCCTTATTGGCTAACCTTTTACCGTCAACAAGTGAAACAGAGTTAATGACATAATGGCAATGCAAACATTTTGTATTCAAGTGTGTAGTAACAACAATTTGAAATCTATCGCCCCAAACCTTGTTTGCAAATTCAATACCGATTTGGTGAGCAAGGTCGGGGGATAGTTCGTCAGTATTCTTAAAGCTGATATATCCGTGATAGGCTTGTATGCCGCCCGTCTTGTTATACTGCTCTTTAACCATAACGAACTGCTCACGAGCTTTATTTGCGTTGCAGTTAATACCTGTAACAAATAATTCCTGTTCCGTTTTTTCTTCGTCTTTGGCATATTCCAAAACATCTTTAAGTGCCTGCCATTCAGCATCAGAATATTTAGGCTTGCGTGTTTTTTCTTCATCTTCTGCATAGTCAAGAACTCGGTCAAGCCTATCCGTTACCTTCCATAGTTTTGTTACTGCCACTTGTCATCATCTCTGTCGGGTTTGATATAGCACTCATACAAATCTTCTTTGAGCTTTTCAACACTTTCAATCGTCTTATCAAGTTTAGGAACATCAATAAAATTGAGTGCATTTGCCTTCGCAGAGATTTGGTGCAGACTGTTACTCATTGAAGAAAGATAACGCAAAGCATCATAGAATTCTTTTTCAGGCTTTGGCTTTGGAATAAAACCAAGAACAAGCATACGAACAAGAGCAGAGTCGGTGATGCAACATTTCTTTGCCTTTTCCTTTAACACTTCGTTTTCCTCTTTGTTAAAACGAAATTGTCTTATGATGTTTCTCTGCATTTTCCTTCCTCCTTGTTTTTGTTTTCCTGTTGAGAAATTTTTTCGAGCTGTGCCTCACTATCTCTATTGATTTGAACAAGGCACATAGTAACTATGCCTGCCATTCCTCCAAGAATAAATGCGATAAAGAATATCAAAACTTTCATTGTAATTTTTCCTCCTGTGATTTGATTTTTGTAAAAGGGTTTTAGGGATTTATCCCTAACCGGCATTTACTGTTTGAAATTACGAATGTAATTACAAACAGTCTGCTGGTTAAGACAATGCAACGGTATTGAGCTCTGCCATTTTAACCACCCGAAAAGGATTTTTGCTCGGCAATTTTACCGTTCCACATCATCTTTTGATTTTCGGTTTTCATTGATAACTGCAATTTCTCCGTTTGCTTTACGGAAGAAATTATCAGGCTTTTCAAACTCTTTGAAATACTTATCAACAAGCTCCTGCGGCATATCCTCAACTGCGTATTTTGCGTTTGGCACATAGCAAACAAGAAAGTTATCAGCCACAATCATATCAACTAAAGGTGTAACTTCTCTTGTATAGCAACGCTCAATTCTCCAACCGTCAGCACCACCATGTTCGTCTTTCATACATATATCAAGACGAGCCATCGGGTCTGTCTTATCAACTGATGAGCCATAGATTGAGTAACCTCCCATACCCGATTGAAAGGCTTTATTGTTACTGCATATAACATAAGTTCGGGACTCTAATGAATACTCTTTATCAAAGCTATCCTCAGTAAATGTGATGTAACCGACAATGTGTTTGCCTTCATTTTCAGCCTTTCTAAACAGAGATTTAAGCTCCGTATATGACATATTTTGTTCGTTAATTTCTGTCTTACGGATTACTCTGTTAAGCGTATGACCGTACTTAACTCCGTTCTTGTTATACAGAATTGCGACCTCATCATCGGGGTAATAAATACTGTCATATTCTCCTCCGACAATCTCTTTAATTGCCTTATCGTCCTCCTCAAGCTCTGTTATTTTCGGCTTGTTATTAGGCTCAACGAGTAGGGCATAAACTTTCTTTTTTGACATTTTTCTCGTTCCTCCAATCGTATTTGAAAGGCTTTAAGATGCCTTTTTTGATAAGCAAAAAGTCATTGACATCCTTGCCGTACTTAACAGGTTTGTCAATGACTTTTATATTTTTAGGTAGGATAACTTGCAGGGCTTTAGTTGCCATTCTACCTGTATAATCGTTATCCAAATGCAGTTTTAATGTGTTTATATTTGGGTTTTCTTTAAGATAATTCGCAAGTGCAATAGGTACTGTGCTTTCCTCAATTTGCTCTTTCGGTTGGTACACTCCTGAGAGAGAAATAAGGTTGTATTCCTGCCAATTATGACCTTTCATTTTGAGCAAAGTTGCAAATGATAGGGCATCTATTGCACATTCAAACAGGTGCAGCTCGTTACTGGCTTTATTTGCACCGAGCCGAAAAGAATACTCCTTTGTACTGCCGGAGCAATCACCCATATACCTGCTTTTATTAAGGCTACGGTATGCAGCATACTTTGCCTGACCTGATGAATCATAGCCTACAAAGACTGCATTTCGGAATACTTTATCTGTCTTTTCGCTCTTATACAATCCCTCATATATCAGGTTGTTTTTGATGCAATATTCAACTATTTCTTCATCAATTCCTCTGTCCTTCTGCAAGTAAAAAGCAAGACGGCTATTATCTGTTGCCTTTTCAGGCAAGATAAGTTTCTTGGCTTTTGGTACAGCCAAAGGCTTTGAATAGATAGGCGGTTGAATAGCAGTTTTGTTTAGCAACAGACTTACTGCATCAACAAATTTCATACCTCTTACCTTAATTAAAAAATCAAGAGCAGACTTGCCACCTATTCTTCTGCTCCACCAACACCACATACCGTTAGATATTTTTAAGCTGTCGTGTTCTCTTGTTGAGTACATTCGCTCGTTAAGTTTTACAAGCTCATCAGGCTCATAATTTTCAAGATAGGTCAGCAAGTCTATATCCCTTATTTTGTCAATAATTTCTCTGCTGTAATATGGCATAACTACCTGCACTCTCTTTCTCTTTCGGCTCGTGATTTAAGATGTTCAATATGCTTATCAATAGCAAATTCATTTCTTAAACGCAAGGTATCAAGTACAGAACTATCACATTCAAGCCATTCCTGATAGAGATAATCAAGAGGATTTTTAAGAGAAAGCAAAGCCTTTGCCTGTTCATTTGTTAGCGGATTTCTCCCTTTGAAATCAAAATCAAAGCTCTGTAAAATGTCCTCTTTGTATATAAGTTCATAGGCACATTCAATAATCTCTGATGACGATTTTGTTTTAAGTTCGGCAATAAACTCGTCGAGTTCAGCCTGCATTTTGTCGCAGACTTTTTGATTTAACATTTCATTTTTTGTCATTCAAAACACCTCCTTAAATAGAAAAAGCCGACTGAATAATGCGTCAGTCGGTTATGTAGAATTCTTAATTAAGTTATATTACTTAATAATATTTTTTATATGCCAATAAATCAAATTAATTAGATAGCTTTTGCTTAACATAATCTAATTTTTTTATATCAAAATTATTAATTAGGAACCATTCAAAATCATCGTATGAAAAGTTGCATTTTTTATATTTGGAACGTAAATAATACATTAAACTTTTAATCAAAAACTTACCACAAATCAAATTAAAATAATTATTTCCATTTGTTTGTTCGAATTTTTTTGCAATTAAACTTATTTCATCAGTTGCATTAGGAAAGTCATTTTTAATTTCTGTTATATAAAACTCATCATATTTTCCATCAGCTCTTTCAAAACCCGTTTTAGCGTCTATAAAAAGTTCAACATTCCTATTCACATTAGGTTTTGAAGGACAAAACTTTTGAATAAATGCGTAAGCGAGAAATAATTTAGTCGATTCTTTAATGATACGATTAAGCCAATAATCAAAGTTTACAGTGCGCACAATTTCATCATCGAGGAGTTTATATTTTCCTTTAATAAACTTATAGCAAGCATTTTTATCTACAAAATATGATTCGACATTATATGTTTCTAAATATATAACATGCGAATCAGAAATCATATCTTCGGGTTTGATAAATCTGTCAAAATCCCCATCCAAAATATAATAATTATTCTTCCCATCTGTAGAATTACCCAATCTTTTGAATGCAGATATTACATTTTGCTTTCCACCTACACCATGAATTTTTTCAATACAATATTCTTTGCCAAGAAGCCTTTTAAATATTGTTTCATATACATACTCTTTTCCCTTATCTTCAACTATTAAATTAATATCATTAAAATCATTATAAAAATTCACTTTCGTAATTTTTGCTTCATCTGAATATTCTAATTTTTCATCACTCATTTTAATCTATCCTACATACTCTTTTTTCAAATTAAACATTTTTTTTGAATAAGAACCAACAAATTCTGGAGAATGCGTTGCAAAAATAAGTTGAATGTTTTTATTGATTTCTAAAGCTTTTTTCACAAAATTATTCTGCCACTTCAAATGCAGAGACATTTCTGGCTCATCTACCACAAATATTCCTGATTTATTATTTTTTAAACCAAAGATCAGATTTGCAAAGAAAATTACTAATTGTTTTTCTCCTGAAGATAAATGTTCAATTTCGATTTTTTCATTATTATATTTAGTTGTAAAAAACAACGTTCCGCTCCTTGATATATCAATGCTTTTTCCATCATCACTTCCACCAATAAAAGAATTGATAGTTTCCAAAAAAGTATTAATTGGCTTTAATACTTTATCTTTATCTTTTTGCATTTTATTAGACAATTCGACAATTTTTTTTATTCTTTCAATTTCTTGAAATTTCACTATAAGGTCTATTTCAATTTTTTTATCGTTTTTATTGTTGGAAGATATGTTTTCTATATAATTATCAAAAAATAGATCATATTGCTCTATATCTTCTTCTTTGATAAGCTCAAATTCTCTTGCGGTTTTTATAAATGACTTCTGAACATTTTTTATATCACTTGAAACGTCAGAAGAATACAATTGCTCAAGAAAATCACTAATCTGAAATGTTTGAAGAATGTCAAAAGAAGTACTCAGTACTTCATTTCTGAAATTATCGTTTATCCTATTAATTTCAACTGTACTATCTCTGTAATGATTTTTTACAAGTGTCATAACTTGATTCATTGATAAATCATCAAAATCTTCAATGTCATAAGAACCGGTATTATAAAAAACTCTTGAACGTCTATATTCATAATTGTAAAAATCAGCAATTTTTCTGTTTAATGGTAGGTAAATATAATTAAAATTTGATTTAATCTCATCTAAAACAGGATATTTTCTAAAAAAAAGCCTATTTAAATCCTGTCTCTTATACACATCTCCGAGCCCACGAGACTAGGCATGATCT
>CALYNW010000008.1 GCA_945224895.1 uncultured Clostridia bacterium | reverse complement strand
CTGTACCTCATATTCCGTTGAAGGAAATAAGGTTATTGCAGATTGTAAGGGCAGTGATGATTTTGAGTTCACACTTAATTGATACAACTAACTTGATTTGTACATTTTAATGAATTATACAAAAAAGGTGCAATTTTTTGCATCTTTTTTGTTGTATTATTTCAAAATATATGTTATTATAACTATATTATAATTTCGTATAAGCGAAATTTTTTTGAAAGGGGTAATAGAATGGAAGAAAAAACTTCGCTAAAGCAAAAGGCAATGTCGCTTATTGACAATGTCAGATATTATTGGAAAAAACCGCCAAAGGGCAGATATATGTCCTTTAAGGAAATCGCCTCATATGCATTTGGTGGTATAGGTGCTTATCTGATTGTTTGTATGAGCATTCCTTGTATGCTGGGTGCCACAAACGTATTTTTATCAGGTACTATCGGTATAGGTATGACTGATATGTACATTATGTACGTAATTGGTGTTTTGTCAGGAATTCCTCTTACTGCGTTAAGAGCAAATATTGTTGATAATACAAGAAATAAAGCAGGTAAGTATCGACCATATCTTTTAAGAATGGGTATTCCTTGTGCTGTTTTCTTCGTGATGATGGTTTGGTTCCCTTATGATAAGCTTGGCTTAATTGTCGGTAACGGTACTTTTTTAGGTAAAGATGCCACATATATTGCAAAATGTGCAGTTGTGCTTTTGTTCAACATTATTTTGCAGTTTTTCTATTATTTCTTTTACGATGCTTATGAAAATCTTATCCACGTTCTTTCTCCTAACTCGCAGGAGCGTGCAGATGTTGCATCAGTAAAGAGTGTTATTTATTCATTCGGTCCGACTGTTTACAACATTATTATTCCTCTTATCGCAGGAGCATTACATACTAATCAGACTGATATTCGTGTTTACAGAACAGCTTTCCCAATCATAGGTGTAATTGGTTCTCTTCTTGTATTTATCGTTTATGCTAATACACAGGAGAAGATTATTCAGGCAAAAACTCACGTTGTTCAAATTAAATTTAAGGATGCTCTTAAAGAGGTTGCGAAGAATAAATATTTCTGGATTATTTCTCTTGCCGGATGGCTCGGCTTTCTTGAAACAGCGTATGCTAATATTCTCTATTGGCTTTGTAATTATGGTGGTGCTTGTTCACAGGGTACATATACTATCATTACAACAGTGTATGGTAATGCTTCCCTTTGGGGTATGCTTCTTGCCCCTTTGTGTATTAGAAAATGGGGTAAGAAGAAGGTACAGATTGTAACAAATCTCTTCAATATTTTATTCATTATTTGTATGTATCCGTTCTTCCTTGGACAAAGCGGTGCTGACGGAAATGTAAAATCATATGTAATTTGGGCAGTTATGGCTTGTTTGTATTTGAATGCACTCGTTGGTGCTTTTGCTCATATTCTTACTCCATCGATTCAAGCAGATATTCGTGACTATCAGCAGTATCGTTCAGGTGAAAGAATTGACGGTATGTTTGCAGCTGTAACAGCTATCGGTAATATAATTACACTCATTACTGCCGGCGTTCTTCCTGCTCTTCAGGAAAAGTACGGTATGACAAAGATTATTGCTCAAAAGGTAACGAGCGATGCTTCAATCATGGGTAGAATTCTGCCGGGCTCAACTCAAACTGTCGGTCAAATGCTTCAAGAACAGCTTGCTAACGGACAGGATAACTTTGTAAATCCTTCATCGGCATTATACGACGTAAATGGTATCTTGCTTCCGCTTTTGAGAGTTCTTGTTATTCTTGCAGCCATAGGTGCTACAATGAATGTTATTCCATTCTTCTTCTATGACCTTACAGAGCAGAAGCAAAAGTCATATGTTCGTGCGTTAAAGCTTCGTGCTGTGTTTGAGGACTATGGCAACAATGCTTTGAAGGACAAGGATATTGTTGAAATGATTGACCTTGTTAATAATGCAAAGGAAATGTCAGTTGCAACTCCTAAGGAAATCAGCAAGACTGCTATTAAGAATGCAAAAAGCAAGGAAGAAAAGAAGCTTGCTAAAAAGCAGTATAAAGAAGATATTGAATTTAACGAAGAAATTATTATTTCAAAATTCGTTATGGATGAGCTTAATAAGTTTGATTCAGAGTTAGGCAAGCGACAGATTGAAGCTTATACAAAGATATACAATGACGGTCTTGACGGTATTAAGAATAAATCATTAAGTGAGGCAAAGGCAGAGCTTAAGGCTGCTAAGACTATGCCTGCAGCTACAACTGAAGAAAAAGAAATAAGAAAGTTCTATATTGAGCTTGCAAAAACAATGATTTCTGCTATTAAGTCCTATAATAAATACTTTGGTTCTGTTAATGAATTTAAAGAGTTGAGCTTTGATGCTATTGAAAAGTTATTCGATAAAGAGGACGCTCTTGATACTGAGATTGAAGAGCTTGCAAAGCTTAGCCAAATTGCTAAAAAGGATAAGAACAGAGAAGAAACTAAAAGAATAAATGATGAAATTAAAAAACTCAGCAAAGAACGCAAGGCAGTTCGTAAGGCTTCAAAAGAAGAAATGGATAAGCATGCACAGTATAACCGTGCTGCAAAGCCATTCGTAGAAGCAAAGAGAATGCTTGCACAGCAGGAAAACTTCTCACACTTTGATGAAATTGCTGCAATGTATGACCAAGCAAAGGAAAATGTTGCAATCAAAGAGAAGGCTGATGCAGAAGCAGAGGCAAAACGACTTGCTGAAGAAAAAGCAGAGCTTGAGGCTCGTAAGGCTCAAAAGGCAGCAAGAAAAAATAAATAATACAATCTGATTAAACAAATAACCTCATTTCAGCATATTATGAAATATGTAATGAAATGGGGTTATTTTTATGCAAAATTTATATATAAAGGTGGGTTCAATAACAAATGCCCAGCGAGGACAACGGCTTTTGCGCTCTAAAGGTTATAAGTCACAAATAAGAAAGGCGGAAAACCCATCAAAATCAGACGGATGCGGGTATGAGCTTTTCGTCATGGCAAGCAGTGATGCTCCGATAGATATACTTGAGTCTAACGGAATAGAGATTAGAGGTGTTGAAAAGGGATGATATATCTTGATAACAGCGCCACAACCAATCCTAAGCCAAGGTCGGTAATTTACGCTTCTAATTCTGCAATGGTGAAAAACAGCTTTAACAGCGGAAGGGGAGGATACAGACAGTCTGTGGAAACGGCAGGCTCAATTTTTGCAGTTCGTGAAAAGCTGGCAGACCTTTTCGGATTTGATGTACAGAATATATGCTTTACACAAAATTGCACCTATGCGTTAAATAACGCTATAAAAGGCAGTGTAAAATACGGAGACCACATTATTATTTCAAATCTTGAGCATAATGCTGTTGCAAGACCTGTATATAAGCTGGCTCTTGACGGAATAATAACATATGATATTGCCGAATTCAGCTATGATAAAGAGGAATGTGTAAATAATTTTAAGCAGTTGATTAAGCCGAATACATCAGCTATTGTTTGTATGCACGCTTCAAATGTGTTCGGATGTCTGTTCCCGATTAGAGAAATAGGACAGCTTGCCAAGGAAAACGGTATAAGATTTATTGTTGACGGTGCACAAACCGCAGGTGTTATTGACATTAACGCAAACAGAGATAATATAGATGTTCTCTGTGCCCCCGGTCATAAAGGGCTTTACGGTCCTATGGGTACAGGCTTTATGGCAGTGGGAAATGATGTAAAAATTGATACGATTATAGAAGGGGGAACAGGCTCTGTTTCTGCCGAAATGGCACAGCCTGACTTTCTTCCCGACAGGTTTGAAAGCGGTACTCTTAATAACAGCGGTATTATTGCATTAGGCTCTGCCGTTGATTTTGTGAAAGCAAATAAAATTGACAAAATTTACAGTCACGAAGCATCATTAGTAAATTATATCTATAAAGAGCTTAATAAAAATAAAGATGTTATTCTCTATACTCCTCCTCTAAGTAATTATAATTCCGTGCCTATTTTGTCGTTTAATTTCGGCGATTATTCATCGGAAAAGACGGCAACTCTTTTAGCGGAAAAGGGAATAGCCGTCAGAGCAGGATATCATTGTGCACCCTTGGCACATTCTGCTTTTAACACAAGTGACAGAGGTACGGTTAGAATAAGCCCGTCTGTTTTTACTACTCAACGTGAATGTGAAATTTTTATAAACTATTTAAAAAAACTCGGATAAGTGCTTTATTTATTTCCTTTTCTGTGATAAAATAATAGGTAATAAAAAATAAGGATAGTAGTGTATTATGCTTGAACAGATAAAAGACACCTTAAACAGAGTGCTCAGTGTATTTTCTACCTTCGGATTTGCTGATTTTCTCGATATAGTTATGGTCGCTGTTGTTATTTACATCTGCGTTCGTATTATCAGAGAAACAAGAGCAATGCAGCTTGCTAAGGGTATAATTTTTATATTAATAGTTTACGGAGTTGTAAACCTTCTCGGAATGGAAGCGTCGGGATATATTTTTAAATCTATTTTCTCAAATATCCTGATTATTCTTGTAGTAATCTTCGGACCTGAAATAAGAAGTATTCTTGAGCAGGTCGGTCACGGAACTACAAGCAAAAGCCTGAAATCCATTATTCATCCCGGTGTGGCAGTTGATATAGCGGAGCTTACAGAGGGAATAGAGGCAGTATGTAAGGCATGTGCAAATATGAGTGACAAAAAGGTGGGAGCACTAATTTGCTTTGAAAATGATACGCTTCTCGGAAATGTCATTTCTTCGGGTACTGAAATTGACGCTAAAATTACAAGTGCACTTGTTGAAAATATTTTTTATCCGAAATCTCCTCTGCACGACGGTGCAATGGTTATTCGTGACGGTAAGGTATTTGCGGCAGGCTGTATTCTTCCACTTACCAAGAAAACGGTTTCCTCCTCTCTTGGAACAAGGCATAGGGCGGCTATAGGACTTTCTGAGGAAAGTGACGCTGTTGTTGTAATTGTCAGCGAGGAAACAGGTGCAATTTCAGTTGCCAAGGGCGGAGTGCTTCAGCGCAACATTTCCTACGGTGATTTGAGAGATATACTGACAACGGAGTTTTTACCTACAGGCTCCTCTGATGATGACAAGATTATTACAAAGCTTGTAAGGAGGATTAAAAAATAATGCCTGAAAATAACAAAAACAAAAAAGATAAAAAGACTAATTTTTCACTTAGAAAATTAATTTATAACGATAAATACCTGATTATCTTTTCAATTCTTGCGGCAGTTGTCGTTTGGATTGCGGCTTCAATGAATTTGTCTCCCGAAACCACAAAGACGATTACAGTGCCTGTAAATGTAGATTTCAGCGACTCGGCGGCAGAGCATTTGGGACTTAAATGCTACGGAGACGAAACCTTTGATGTTGACGTTACCATCAGCTGTAAAAAATATCTTGCAAAGGATATTACCGCTGATGATATCAATGTTGTTTTGCAGACTAATACAGTTACAACAAAAGGTAATTCTGAGGTTCCTGTTAAGGTTGAAGCGGCAGGAGAAAACAATGATTTCAATATCACAAGCTATTATCCTACGGTATATAAGGCTTATTTTGACGTTGAAGATAAAAAGACCTTGGATATAAACGTAAGCTATGAAAATAAGGACTTTATAGCCGACGGCTATATTATGGGTGAACCGCTTCTCAGTGAAAATACTGCGGTTGTTACAGGACCTAAATCCTATGTTTCACAGGTTAAAAAACTTGTTTCAAATGTAAGCATTGATGATAAAATTAAGAGCACACAGTCAATAGATTTGAAGGTATCACCTGTTGACAGCACCGGTTCTACCGTTGATTACGTAACGGTTAACACGGGAAGCAATAATTTAACCTTGACTATTCCTGTTTTAAAGCAGATGACTCTTAATGTGACCTCATCGTTTATAAACAAGCCGGAGTCCTTGGACATTTCAGATTTTGTTATTACCTACAGTAAGGATACTGTTGACGCAGGAGTGCTTGAGGACGCAGGCATCAGTGAGGCAAATATCGGTAACATTGATTTTTCAAAGCTGAAGTCCGGACTTAACACATTTAAATTTGATGTTTCAAATTTTGAAAATATGGTTATACTTGAAGATATCAAAGAAATAACCGTTACTGTCAGAGTGCCGTCAAGCTACGAGCAAAAAAGCGTAAAGGTTGATAAAGCCTCTGTTACAGTTACAAATATTCCCGAGGGCTACGATGCAGTTGTCACATCTGTAAGCAGTAATTCTGTTACTGTAGTTGGAAAGAAAAATTCACTTAATACCGACAGCCTCGGTGTAGGTCTTGTTGTTGACCTGTCGGCTTATGAAAATAATATAATCACTGGCTCGTCAGACTATGATTTGACAACATCTCTGGAGAATTCCGAGAATTGCTGGGTTTACGGCGAATATACAGCAAACGTAACAATTACTAAAAAATAAAAAAATCCTGTCCTATTCATTTGGACAGGATTTTTTATTGCTATGCGTTTTGAATATTAAAGTTTACAGTTTTTTCTTCATTTGCTTTAAAGGTTAATTCATAACTTTCCTTTGAAAGTCCGCAGGAAACTGTAATTGTTTGGTCAATATCCGAGCTGATTACTGCTGTTGCCGTTTCTGATTTTAAATCCCATTTAAGACTTTCAACGGTTGCTCTTGTTCTTGCTTTAATTCCTGTAATTTCACCATTGTCAAAGCCTGTTTTTAAAAGTGCGGGTAATACCTCAATTTCACCGGTGTTTGAATATACGAGGCTTTCATTTATGATACCGAGATAACCTATTGCAAAGTCTGTGCAATAACAGCTTCCTTGGTCATAGTCGTGATTTGTCATAAGAGAGTCATATCTTATTTTGTGGTTCATAAGCTTAGTCAAAGCAGTAGTAAGGCTTTCTCTGTCTTTAAGCCTTGCCGCAATAAGTGAACGGTGAACAAGTGCGTGGCTTGCCTCATTTTCGCTTTCACGGTTATCTATGGCTTGTATACAAGCGTCAGCAAGCTCTTTATTGTTTTGTGTTTCAAAGAGAGGCCATACGCAGTATAAATGGCTTAAATGCCTGTGCTCGTTATTTTCTTCAAAGGATGTGGTTGCCCATTCCTTTAGTGCTCCCGTATCGTCATAGAGATAAGGCGGAAGATTATTTATAAGCGTTTCCAATTCCGTTGTGTCAGCATCGGGATTAATATTTTTTGTAACCTCAATGAGCATATTGATATTATCTCTGCAGGCGGCAATGTCTATTGCACAGTTTGCATCTGACGGACTGGGATAATTAGAAGGATTATTTTCAGGAGAATAGCTTGGCAGTATGCAGTAGGCTTCACCGTCTTTTAGCTCCGTTTTGCCTTTCTCGTAATGAATAGCACCGTCTTTATCGGTGTAGTATTCCGGAGAAAGAAGCTGTTCCCAATAATTTACGCTCTTTGTCAAAAGCGGAAGAAGTATATCCTCCTGAAGCCTCAGATAACCTCTGTCGGTGATTTCTTTAATCTGTTTATCTATTAAATCCGTTTCTGTAACGGAAAGAACGGATTTTAAACTATTTAGGTCAAATTCATCACTTAAAGGAATTTGAATATTGCCGTAGCATTGCAGAGTTTCAAAAAGTGGCTGAATCATCCAAGATGTTCCGGCGTTCCAGTATCTGAAAGGATATGGATAACAGGTTTCTGTTATAACTGCCTTGTCACCGTCGGTATTTACCGGTGCCTGTATTGCATCCTTAAATCCGTGAGTGGCATAAGCATTTTCCTCCCAGTCGGGAAGCTGACGTAATATAAAATATGTATATCCGATAGGTGATGAGGATATATTTGATGTGTTCATTGACGAGGTCTGCAAATTTACATTAGCGTCCATTGTGTATTTACTGCCCCATTTTGTGTTCCATTCACCTGTCCACATACCGTAAAGACGGCTTGTAGAATAACCACTGCAACAGAGATAAGCATATCTGCCTGCATAGTAGGTCCTTTGTGCAAGAGCGGAATTAATACTGTCGTTACCCTTTTGTGATTTCAGAAGCTTTTCATTTGACTCTGTACTGCTGTCAAGAGTCAGTGTAACAGCATCAAACTGAGGCTGATAAAATTTAAGGTGGTTTTCAAGTGCCTTGTTGTAATCAAAGCCTGATTCTGCTTTATATTTGTCAGCAACTGCTTTTGCTTTATTGTAAAGATTATCTGTCAAAGCGTAGCTTTCCTGATTTTCAAATTCATCATATTTGCCCATATCATATGTACGGTCGGAAATTGTTATAAGATAGACAGCGTCGGCATTTGTAATTTTTATACCGTTGTTTTCGCCACTGAACTGTGCTTCCTCTGTATTCTTATCTAAGATTACCTTTTTCTTAGTACCGCCTGATGTAACAATATAGGTCAAGGTTGCGTATCCGCCTTCCTTAAGCTCACTGTTTTCGTATTCAGGGTAGTGTGCAACAAGGCATAAGTAATCACCGTTTTCTCCTGCCGGCTTTTTATATTTTAGATTAACCTCATCACTGTCACCGAAATTAGCAAGTGTTGAAATATCGTCAAATGACAGGGTGGCGTTGATTTTTGCCCCATTGTCAGAAGATGTGATTTCTGTTATAACAGCATTGTCAGCCATAGATGTAAAGGATTTTCTATCCCAAGCACCTTCATTATTTCTGTAGTGAACACCGACCTGTGATGTTTCATAATCGGTATATCTTATATATTCAGCTTCGCCCTTGCCGTCAAGATTAATCCTAAGCTGACCTCCGGGATGAAAACGGTAAACATCGTCATAGCTTGCGTTATCTATAATATCTTCGCCTTTTACAATAGACTGTTTGACTGTTTCAAGCTCATCAAAGGTTTCGGGACAGTAGCGTACATTTTCATTCGGCATAATAAAATGCATATTCTGAAAAATAAATGTGTCGGAATAAGGGGAACCGCTTTCCACAAATCCCTGTAAGCCGTTTCCCGATACCATACCCTGTCTCCAGCTTTTTGTTTTGTTTTTCTTACTGTCGGACAGTTCGGTATATTTTTCGCTGTATGATATTTTGTTTGTGTCCGTAAAAAGCTTGCTGATGACATCAGAATCAGTCTTACCGGAACAAGCGGAAAGTGTAAAAATTATCACTGAACACATTAGCAGGCAAATTCCTTTTTTTATAAATAGTTTCATACATAATCACCTCGTAAAATCTTTAACTTACTGTTTTTATCCGTAAATTCTTTCCTTATATTTGAGCAGCTCTTTTTCGTTTACATAAGCAGATAATGCCCCGGCGGCAGTAACAGCCTTTCCGCCTGTTATATTACCCAGTTCTATGCAATCCTTAAGGCTTTTATCGTAAAACAAGCCGTAAATAAAGCCTGCAAGAAAGGCGTCGCCTGCTCCTGTTGAATCAACATTTTTAAATTCATCAACGCTTTTAACAAAGAAATAATCGTCACCGTCAATGCCGATACATCCGTCAGCATCAACCTTAACAACAACCCTGTCAAAATATTTTTTCAGTTCATATGCGGCATCCTCGGGAGTAGCTTTGCCTGTAATCTGCATAGCCTCTTTTCTGTTAGGCGTGTAGTAATCTGCTATTTCAAGATATTTTCCGTATTTTTCAAAGGACAGCTCCTCATACCTGACTGTGTCAAGGACCATAATTGTACCCTCAGACTTTAATTTACTGTAAACATCAATAAATCCACCGGGCTGCATAATGCAAACCTTTGCGCCCTTTGCCATATTGTAAAAGGTTTCACAGGCTTTTTCGTCGGGCTCAATAGTTCCTTTGCCGTATGTATAAAAGGTTCTGTCCTTAGGAAGAATTATTGCCGAGGTAATATTAAGCGGTATTTTGTCACCGCTGTAAAGATTAACAGGGGATACCGAATTTTCCTGAAATTTTTCCTTTGCAAAATTTGAAAATATATCGTTACCAAGCTCTGTGGCAATTTTTGCATTTATACCAAGTCTACCTAAATTAATAAGCGTAGCAGGTACGCCACCGCCAAGTTGGAGAGAAAAATCCTTGCAGTATAGCTCTTCGCCGACATCAGCAAGCCTGTCAAAGCCTTGATAAAGCAGGTCAACATTAGTTGCTCCTGCACCTGTTACAAATTCCATTTTTACACCTTATTTCTAAAAATTAAAAAAACAGAGATATTCTTAATTCTCTGTCAAAGTTACATATTTTGAAAAAATCAAATGTATTATATTATAAAATCAACTTAATGTAAAGACCTTTTCTTAATATTTTCCTGTTGACTTATATAGTAGAAATATACTATAATAAATTAGATAAGCAAGCGAGACAAATCCGAATAAGTTTTTTATGAACGGATTTCCCGCTATGCTGTGTTAAAATACTCGTTAATCCGAAAGGATTAACTGCGTTTTGTGCCTTGCCTAACGAAAAATCCGTTTCATAAAAAATCTGCGACCTAAAACGGAATTGATTTTGAGCAGATTTTTGTTTTGAGGAAGAAGTTAGGCTGGCGCCTTACAATGACGAAAAGCGAAAATATGCCGAAATCAAGCCGTTTTAGGCTTGTTTGGATTTATCTCGCTTGCTTAAAGAAAGGAATGTGATTTATGACTTTGCTTATAAAGAATGCGTTGGCATATATTGACGGTGTATTTAAAAAGTCAGATGTTCTTATTGAGAACGGGAAAATCAAGTCCCTTGGTATCACCATTTCTTCTAATAATGGTGCCGATAAAGTGATTGACGCTTTGGATAAGTATTTTTTAATTCCGGGTTTCGCAGATGTTCATACACATCTTAGGGAGCCCGGTTTTTCTTATAAGGAGACAATTAGGACAGGCAGTCGTGCAGGTGCAAGGGCAGGTTACACTCTTTTGTGTACTATGCCTAACCTTAATCCTGCTCCCGATTGTATTGAAGGGCTTAAGGCACAGACTGATATAATCAACAGAGATGCGGTTATAGATGTTGTACCCTTTGCGACTATTACAAAGGGCAGAAGGGGAGTAGGCGAGCTTATTGATTTTTCATCAATGGCAGATAAGGTCGCAGGCTTCTCCGACGACGGTACAGGCGTTCAAAGCGAAGAGCTGATGAAAAAGGCAATGACAGAATGTGCAAGTCTCGGTAAAATAATATCTGCTCATTGCGAGGTTAATGAACTGCTTAACGGCTGTCTCTTATACACATCTGACGCTGCCGACGATCTTACGCGTGT
>CALYNW010000007.1 GCA_945224895.1 uncultured Clostridia bacterium | reverse complement strand
AGATCATGCCTAGTCTCGTGGGCTCGGAGATGTGTATAAGAGACAGCAACAGGACATTGAATCAACTTTGATTTATCCTTATTAAACAAAATACCATTATCAGATGAATAAACAGTATTACCGCTATCTACATTTATACCTGTTAACCCTGCACAATATAAAAACGCTTGCTGACCAATGCTTGTTACACTGCTCGGTATTGTTATGCTTGTTAAGTTATCGCAATAACAAAATGCAGATTCACCAATACTTGTTACACTATTTGGTATTTTTATGTTTGTTAAGTTTGAACATTTACAAAATGCAGATTCACCAATACTTGTTACACTATTTGGTATTGTTATGTTTGTTAAACTTGAACAATTAGCAAAAGCATAGTTGCCAATGCTTGTTACAGTGTATTCATCAATGGTTGATGGGATTACAAGATTATCGGCAGAGCCGGTATAATCTGTTATTTCAGCAGTACCGTCATCGAGAATTTTATATTCAAAATCCCCACTTGTTTCTGCATAAACTGACAGATTAAGACCTGCGGTAATGCTAAGGAGCATTACGAAAGACATAAATAAACTTATAAGCTTTTTCATAATTTGCCTCCAAATCAAAAACAGGAATAGTCTATAAATAAATAATGCCACAAAATTTTCTTGCTGTCAACAGCAGGTTTTGTGGCATTAGTTTTAGTTTTCTTCGGTTTTATCTGCCGGATTTGATGAACGGAGGAGCTTTTTTATTTCATTATCGGTTAACATTCTGGTCTGACCGGTTTTGAGCATACCCAGCTTAACGGGACCGATTGAAATTCTTTTAAGTCTTGCAACCTCAAGTCCCACAGCCTCACACATTTTTCTAATCTGTCTGTTTCTGCCCTCTCTTAAAATAAATTCAAGGACTACTCTGCCCTCTTCTTCGGTAATAACGTTTATATCGCAGGGGGCGGTTTTTCTTCCGTCAATTTCAATACCGTTTCTGAGAGCTTCAAGGATTTCATCCGTAACCTTAGGTCTAACGGTAACTCTGTATACCTTGGCATAGTTATGCTTTGGGTGAGTAAGAGCATTTGCAAAAGAGCCATCATTAGTAAGAATAAGCAAGCCCTCGGAGTCCTTATCAAGTCTGCCCACCGGATAAACTCTTGCGTCAATATTTACCAAGTCCATAACAGTTTTTCTGCCTAATTCATCGGAAACCGTAGTAACATATCCTCTCGGTTTATTTAGCATAATATAATACATTTTTTCTTCTTTATTTATCTTCTTGCCTCTGACGGTAACAAGGTCTTTTTTAGGATTAATCTTGCATCCGATTTTGGCAACATGGCCGTTAACCTTAACCTTACCCATTTGGATAAGCTCTTCACATTTTCTTCTTGATGCGACACCGCATTCAGCCATATACTTTTGAAGTCGTACTAAATTGTTGTTTGCCATAATATAAAACATCCTCGTCTGCCTCTATCGGCAGTCTTTCTAATAATTTTCCGTTATAATACACAAGGGCTGTTCCCACTCGGTCGCCCTTTTTTATCGGTGCATACACAAAGGGATAATAATACTCTACCACTTTTATTTGTGACAAGGTGTAGTATGTTTTTGAAAAAGAACATCTGACCTTGTCTTTTTCTGCTCCTACAATGGTAATATCCCTCATATTTTCAGCCTTAGCCTCATAATATTTTTTCTCACATTCGCTGTAAAGGGAAATATGGTCGTTCCAATCATCGGGACAGCAAAGCGTTACACAGATTAACTGATTGCCGTTGTAATTCTTTGCGGAAACAAGACATCTGCCCGCTTTTTCGGTAAAGCCTGTTTTAACACCGAAAATATCCTTATCCATTGAAAGCAGGCGGTTATGATTATAAACCGTTTTTTTGGTTTTCCCTATAGTAATTTCAGCGCTTTGCTTTGACACAATATCGCAGAAGGTATCAATAGAAATTGCCTGCGCAGTCAGAAGTGCCATATCATATGCTGTTGAATGATGCTCTCCCTCATCAAGTCCTGACGGAGTAACAAAATAAGTATTTTTCATACCTATTTCCTCTGCACGCTTATTCATAAGCACCGCAAATTTTTCTATACTTCCTGACAAAAACACGGCTACCGCATTTGCGGAATCGTTACCTGATGTCAGCATCATACCACAAACTAAGTCATAAAGGGTAAGCTCGTCATTTTCCTTAAGTCCTAAAGATGAGCCTTCAACATTTATCATATCGGCAGTAATCTTAACCTTTTCGTCAAGCCTGCCGCTTTCAATAGCAAGAAGCGCCGTCATAATCTTAGTAGTTGAGGCAATAGATCTTTGCTCGTATGCGTTTTTTTCGTACAAAATCGTTTTAGTCTGCGCATCAATTACTATTGCAGACCTTGCGCTGTTATCATTTGCATACGCAGTAAAGGGAAGCATAAACAGAAAAGCCAAAGCAAAGGACAATCTCTTCAACAAAATAATCACCTACATAAATAATATGCAGGTGATTTGAATATATAATTATTCCGCTGGACTTTCCTCTGCCTTGTCATCTGATTTTTCAGCCTTGAGAAGCTCTGTAACCTTATCAACAAGCTCAGGAATCATTGCGATTGCACGGTCAGCAGATGATGTGTAGTTGTTAATCTGCATCATTCTGCACTTGCCATTTTCAATAACGATAAAAGCAACAGGAGTAATTGTAATTCCTCCTCCGCCACCGCCACCGAAAAGCTCTTGGTTCTGCTTTGAAGGGAGGTCTGTACCGCCTGATGTAAAGCCGTAGGAAACCTTAGAAACAGGAATAAGAGTAGTATTACCTGTTGTCATAGGCTCACCGATGATTGTTGAAACATCAACCATCTGACGCATTTTTTCAAGCGTATTTTCCATTATTTTGTTTACCGGAGTTTCTTTCATAGTTAACTAATCCCCTTTTTTATTTTTTATTAAATTCTTTAAAAATACAAATCCTGCCTTAAGTGCAACCTTAAGGAGCAAAGCAACATTTATGCTGACAATAATCTGAAATTCAACCTCAGTCCTATCAGCAATGAAATCAGGCTGAATATAATCGTCGTAATTATCAACCTTCATTCCGTTAAGAATCATTCCCTTAAGCGGGTAATAATACTTACAAAGGGTTCCGTATGAACGGGCAATCATATCCGCATCGGGACCGCCTACTAATATCATAACATAAAGTGAGTAAATATGTAAACCCCTAATTAATGTTGTTACGGCAGAATTTGCAGTTTCAAGTACATTTGATACAAGCGACATTATGCCGACAATACCCTCTTTATCCCATAATTTTTTGATAGGATTAGACTTTTTTTCAGCAGGCTTTTCTGGTTCAGGTTTATTTTCAGCGTTTTCAGGCTTAGGATTATTATCCTCTGTTGCCTGCTCAACGGCTTCTTCAGAGACAGCCGTTTCCTGCTCCTGTATATCCTTTTCGGCTTTCTTATTTTTCTTTTTTTTCTTGCTTTCGTCAGCTACCTGCTCAGCCTTCTTTTCGGGAAAAAGAATAAAGGAAAGAATTTTTGAAAGCACAATATCCTTTTCAATGAAAAGCACCTGTGCCCTTGTATGCCAGCCCTTATCGTAAACAACCGTCAGCGTTACCGATAGAGACAGCACCGCAATTATAATTACTGCAAGGACAGCAAGAATAATTAAAAATACCTTCATTAACCATCCTCCTCGTCAATGCCCTTTAAGACATCATTTTCTTTCAAAGCAGAGTCCTTGCTTTCATCGTTATCCTCAAACAAAGAGGTTTGAGAATCGTCCTTTTCCTCTGTATCCTCGGGTAAATCCGGCAGGTCGTCAAGACTGTTTAAGGAAAAGCAACGCAAAAATCTGTCTGTAGTGCCGTATACAAGCGGTCTTCCAGGTAAATCAAGTCTGCCCTTTTCTTCAATTAGACCCTTTTGAACAAGATTTGAAACAGGTCCGCTGCAATCAACACCACGTATCTGCTCAATAAAAGACTTTGTAACAGTCTTATTATACGCCACAATGGCAAGAACTTCAAATGCCGCTTGGCTCAAAGGAGTATTTTTCTTAATTTCCAGCAGTCCTCTGACCTCCTCGCTGTACTCCTCACGGGTACAAATCTGATACTTGCCGTCAACACGAATAAGCCTCAAACCGCTGTTATTTTCATCATAGGATGCCTCAAGATGTCCCAGCATTTTTATTACATTTTCAACATCAATATCAAGTACCTCGGCAAGCTTACCCGGTTCAACAGGGTCCCCTGCCGCAAAAAGCATAGCCTCAAGAGATGCTAAAACATTATTACTGCTCAATATCATTTACCTCATTTACTATCTGAACAGACGGATTCGTCATTTCACCGTCAATAGTTATTTTTTTAGATTTCGCAAGCTCAAGGACAGCAAGAAATGTTGCAACCATATCGCTTTTTGTCTGCGCATCCTGGAAAAGACTTAAAAATTTAACTCTTTTACCGCCACATAGCTTTTTCATAACGGAGCTTACCTTTGACGCTACGGCAACAAATTTCTTTGCTACAATTACCTTAAAGGAATCAAGGGGAGGAGGAAGCTTTCTTCTGCCTCTGCCGGCGGCACTTATGTAAGCACTCAATAGCTCCTCTCCCTCGTGAAAGCGCTCATAATCATAATTGACATATCCCTGCTGAGGCTGACGTACAAATCGGTTAAAGCCGTCGGTCTGCTGAGAAAGTTTGCCTGCCATAAGCTTACAGTCACGATACTCAATAAGCTCGCCTGTTAGCTCCTTTTTCAGTATTTCCGCTTCCTCGTGCTTAGGCAAAAGCGAAACGGTTTTAATGTAGATAAGCCTTGCAGCCATTTCAAGGAAATCACCTGCAACATCAAAATCCTGCTCCTGCATCTGCCTAACATAATCAAGATACTGATTAACAAGCTCAACAATAGGAATATCATTAATATTCAGTTTATGCTTTGCGATAAGATGAAGCAATAGGTCCATAGGACCTTCAAATACATCTATCTTATAGTTAAGCTGTTCCATTAAATACCTCCGAAAATAAGTCTCGGAATAATTGAAATAATCTTCATCATAAACGATGAAAGCCAAGCAATAGGAGTATTAAGCACACCTATGAAAAGAAGTACAAAAAGAGCAATCATTACATATCTTTCGTACTGCATATACTTGAAGTAAATTCTGTCCGGAAGAACGGCACCGAGAATTTTAGCACCGTCAAGCGGAGGTATCGGTAAAAGATTAAATACCGCCAATGTAACATTTACCGACGCCGCAAAGTAAAAGAAATACATAATTGCATACATAACGGTTGAGCCGTTATCAAATACTGAAACGGCGTAAAAAATAAACACCGAAATAAAAGCCATAATAAGATTTGACAAAGGACCTGCAAGGGATATTAAAGCCATATCCTTTCTTGGATGCTTAAGTCTTGCAGGATTTACAGGCACAGGATTTGCATAGCCGATACCAAAGAGGAAAATCATAATTGTTCCTATCGGATTAAGATGAGCAAACGGATTAAAGGTAAGCCTGCCCTGAAGCTTTGCCGTGTCATCACCGCATTTATTTGCTACCCAACCATGGGCAAGCTCGTGTATCGGAAGACAACAAAATACTACAAAGCATCTTGAAATAATAGCAATTATCGCTTCAAGATATTCACCCTGTCTTAAATATGAAAGAATAGAAAGCATATTATCATTCCTTAGAATTATCAGCAACAACTATTCGGTCGTTGCCGTACATATCCTTGTATACGTTTATATTTTTAAAATTAGCGAGAATATTTTTAACGGCTTCTCCCTGTTCCTCACCGATTTCAAGGAAAAGCACACCATTATCATTTAATTTACAAAACCAATTATCGTTTATTATGCGATAAAAGTCAAGACCGTCTTTTCCGCCGTCAAGTGCCATTACAGGCTCATACTGAACCTCGGGCTGAAGATTTTTGATATCATAAGTCTTTATATACGGAGGATTTGACACTATAATATCGGCATTAGGTAAATCAATATCGTCCTTAATATCTGCACAAATTACTTTAGCATTAGTTATATTTTCTGCATTTTTTAAAAGATATTGCATAGCGTCGTCACTTTTTTCCACAAGATAAACCGTCGACTCGGGACAAGCCTTAGCAACGCTTAAGCCTATACAGCCTGAGCCTGCACACAAATCGTATATAACGCATTTGTCGGGACCTTTTGCTCTATCTATTACCTTTTCAACAAGCTCCTCTGTTTCAGGTCGGGGAATAAGAACTCCTTTACCCACATAAAATTCACTGTCGTAAAAATCCCATTTGCCTATAACATACTGGAGAGGCTCCCCTGCTTTAACTCTCCAGAGCAAATCGGCAAACCTTTTCATAATTATCTCATCATCAATATGCTGAGGATATTCGCTGTTTTTTATTCCGTCAAGATGACAAACAAGGCAAAGAGATTTAAAATCGGCTTCATCAACACCGTTACAGGACAGAAAATAAACGCCGTAATTATATGCTTCCTTTAATGTCATTTAATTTCATCGTCCTCCGGATTATCCGTAATAACCGCCTTTAAAGATGCGATACCGCACTCAATTATATCATCATCAGGCTCTTTAGTTGTCAATCTCTGCATCCAAAGTCCGGGAGCACTGACAATTTTTACAAACAGATTATCGTGTCTGCCTGCATATTTAATAAACTCATAGCCAAGCCCCATAATAAGAGGAATGAAGGCAAGCTTTAAAACCATCCAAAGCACTCTGATCTGAGCAATACCCGGGAAAATTTTTGAAAGCAATGTACTTACAATAATGCTCAAAATCAGCATTACGAATATAAATGATGTACCGCATCTCGGATGAAAACGACAGCATTTTTTAACATTCTCAACAGTCAGCTCCATACCTGCCTCATAACAGGCAATAGATTTATGCTCTGCTCCGTGATACATAAAGGTACGCTTAATATCCTTCATATTGCTTACAAGAGCAATATAAGCAACAAAAATGATTATTTTCATAACGCCTTCAATAGTACCCTGCCAAGGAGTCAAAGCCATTGAGGTCCATTCATTAAGCTTATTAAAAATAAGCACCGGAAGATAGAAGAAAATTAAAAAAGCAAGGACAAAGCCTAAAACAGTACCGATACCCATAATTATATCCATAAACTTATCACCAAGCTTATCGGTCAACCATTTTTCAAACTTATTCATTTCAACGTCATCAAGGTCTTCCATACCTGATGCCTCGGCAGAATACATAAGCATTTTATAACCTAAAATCATAGATTCCACAAAGGCAACAATACCTCTGATAACAGGCAGTCCGAATAATTTATTTTTATCCTTAAGGTGCTTTACATCGTGATGCTCCACAAGGATATCACCGTCAGCCTTTCTTACTGCCGTTGCAACGCCCTTAGGTCCCTGCATCATTACACCCTCTATAAGAGCCTGACCTCCTACGGAGGTTTTATGTGTTTTCTTATCAGCCATAGTTTAACCTTTCATTTCCATTCCTCTGTCAATTTCAGCGTCAGCCTGATTTTTTGAAATATCCTGAAGCTGATTCTCGGAAGGTGCATTTTCAATAGGAAGATATATAGTTACAAGAGTGCCCTTGCCCTCTTTACTGTCAATTTCAAGCCTACCGCCGTGAAGATTTACAATCTCATTAGTGACGGCAAGACCGATTCCCGATCCTCTGACGGAAACATTTGCCTTGTAAAACTTTTCTTTTACGTGGGGCAAATCCTCCTTGCTTATTCCGCAGCCCTGGTCGGCAATGGCGATTTTAGCAAAATTCCCGCTGTCAAGCTTTGTAAATTCAGCCTTAACAAATATTTTGGATGGTGCTCTTGAATATTTCAGCGCATTATCAAGAATATTCATAAACACCTGCTTAAGCCTGTTTGCATCGGCATTTGCCGCCGCAGGTACGTCAGGAATACTGTATTTTACTTCTATTCCCTCTCTCATTGCTCTTTCGCGGAAGGTAAATACCGTTTCGTCAAGCTCAGCAAAAATATCCGTTTTAGCAAGCCTTAAATTCATCCTTCCGCTTTGGAGCCTTGAAAAATCAAGAAGCTCCTCCACAAAGCCCTCAAGCCTGCCTGCCTCCTTAACAATAACCTGAAGTCCCTTTCTTGTCAGCTCATCAACCGAATCATCGGATGTAAGCGTTAAGGTTTCACCCCAGCCCTTAATTGATGTCAATGGAGTTCTGAGCTCGTGGGAAATTGTTGATATAAAGTCATTTTTCATTTTATCGGCTGAGGATATTTCTTCAGCCATTGTATTGATAGAGTCACAGAGATTACCTATTTCGTCATTATACTTTTTTTCAATTCTTTCGGAATAGTCGCCCTGAGAGATTTTTTTTGTAATTTCCTCAATCTCCTTAACAGGAATGATAATTGATCTTATGAAAAAGAGATTTGAAAAAACAATAAGAGCAAATACAAACAAAAGTCCAACGAAAATAACGAACACAATATTATGAACCTGCTTATCAACAAGCTCCATTGATGACAGCACCCTAACGGCACCTAAAATATCTCCGTCGGAATTTTTTATAACTCGGCAGACTGCCATAACCTTTTCACCGCTGTCAAGCTTTCCGATGAATTTACTCTTTCCGCTTTCGCTTATAAGGGCTTCATCATAATCAGGCATTTCCTGCTTTTCAATGGCAAATCCGCTTGAGGACGTTATAACCTCGCCGTCATTATCAATTATCCAGGTTGTAGTCTTTTCCTTATAACTAAAGCTGTCGATAAATTCTGCGGCACACTGCTCAAGGGTTGCTCCTGCGTCAAGATTTGCGGAAAAATAGCTTACCGCAGTTGAAGACGCACCTGAGTTAAGTATGCTTTCAACATTAGAATAATAGTAGTTTTTTATTGACACAGATGCAAGTAAAAAACAACAAATAAAGAATACGGCAATAACACCGAGAATGTTCATTATCCATCTCAGCGTTATACCCTCAGGCTTGTATTTATACAGTTTTTCCTTAAATAACTTTTTAATTCCTTGCATCTGCCGTACCAAAAATTATATAAAATAATGTAGATTACTGATTATCGGTTGTCCACTTATATCCCAGTCCCCAAATTGTCACAAGTCTTGACGGACTTGAAGGATTATCCTCAACCTTCATTCTCAGACGTCTTATATTGACGTCAACAATCTTTTCGTCACCGAAATAATTTGCGCCCCATACCTGCTTTAAGATATCCGTTCTTGAAAGGGCAGCATTTGGATTTTTAAAGAAATACTCAATAATCTGAAATTCCACCTGAGTAAGCTCAATAAGCTGTCCGTTTTTAGACAGCGTCCTGTTTCTGAGATTAAGCTCAAATTCATCAAGAACAATACTGTCGCCTGTTGTGTCGTTTTTACGGAAGCCTCTTGTCATTTCAACTCGACGGTATACAGCGTCAACTCTTGCCATAAGCTCACTTGGGGAAAATGGCTTGGTAACATAATCATCTGCTCCGAAAAGAAGTCCTGTTACCTTATCCATCTCCTGAGTTTTCGCACTGAGCATAATAATGCCAAGATCTGAAGAACGCTTTCTCATTTCCTTACAAACGGTAAGACCGTCAACCTCGGGCATCATAATGTCCAAAATTGCCACATCAAAGCTGTTTTCGTCCTGCGAAAACTTTTCAAGGGCAACGGCTCCGTTTTCCGCCTGTTCAACCTCATATCCGCTTCTTGTGAGATTAATCACAATAAATTCACGGATAGACTCCTCATCCTCTGCTACAAGAACTTTTTTCATAACCTTAAATACTCCTCCTATTAATTCAATACGGTTTAACCGTATTTTTAAGGGTTTTTGTATCCATATCAATATTTGACTTCGGGTTTATCCTTGCGAGGTATACAAATCCCGAATCATCAAATATTTTTTCATATCCTGAATATTTACTGTCCTCACTGTTATAATTCGTTTTTACAACTGTGAGAATTTCAAAAACAGTAGATTTTTCTTTCTTATCAAGCACCTTAAAAAGCCTTAAGTTGTTGTCATACTCAATAGCTATTTTCTTAAACATATCGTCGGGAATAACAATAATAAAGCCGTCTCTTTTACAGGAAAGCGAATAGCACTTACGAGACAAAACAGTATTACCGTATGCCATCCAGCTTTGAGCCTCAATTCCTGACGGAAGCTTACTGAAATCAGCGTCAGTGGGTATTTCAATAATGCCGTCTGAATCTATGTCCCTACAGACTATCATACTGTTTCTTGAGGTTTCGGTGGTTCTTGATGTTGAATAGCTGTAAAACGGAGACACTATGGAATTATAATAATCAGACCAATATATAAACTCAGTTACCATAGAAGAACCGTCTGAACGAACAGCATCGGCGTAAACCGACATTCCCTCATCTGTTTCACCGCAGGTAATATTTTCAAAGGAAGTTATGGTACTGTCAAGCTTTGTTCTGCCTAAAAGCTTTTTCTTGTTATCAATATAGGAATACAGCTCTGCCTTCGGGTACTCGGAGGAAACACCGTTGGCAAAAATCATTAGCTCTTTTACTCCATCGGAATCCATATCAACGCATATAAAGTCACTGGCTGTAACCGCGTCCGAAACGCTTTTGATTAAATACTTTCCGTTATCGTCTGCGGTCTGCCTGTAGACATTCAGCTTAAAGCCTGCTGTTTTTGAAACAACGCTCCAGCAAACAATAATTTCCTCAAGACCGTCATTATTCAAATCGCAGAAATCAACCGAATTAACATCTGTGGCGGCACTCTCAATATCTTCATAAACAGTCCATTTGTCACCGTTTTTTTTAAGCACAGACATAGAAACGGTGCCCATTTTATTTGACGGCTCATAAAAAGCAATCGCCTCGTTTACGGAATCATTATCAATATCCTTAAGAATAAATGAGGTTGTATAGCTTCCGCTGGCAGGAATTTTAATTGAATATCCGCTTTTGCAATATTCGTCAAGAGCGTTTTGCACACCTGCATTATCTCCGCTGGGGGCAACAGGGGAAATCAAATCGTCAATAGATGCCGCCATACGAAAATTACTGCATCCCGTCAAAAGGAGAATAAAACACAAAAGAATGACAAAAGTGTTAATCTTTTTCACGCAATATCCTCCCTGCTTACAAAGTTGTACATTATTATAACAGAAACAAACGGTAAAATAAACAATTATTTTTATTTTTATTACATTATGTTACACTTTTGATAAAAAACAGCAAAAAATAACCGGTATCTAAATGGATATCGGTTATCTTGGTGCGAGAGACGGGACTTTCGTC
>CALYNW010000006.1 GCA_945224895.1 uncultured Clostridia bacterium | reverse complement strand
TTGACGGTGTTGCAAGAAATATTGATGAAAATACTCTGATGATTTGTAATGATAATACTCCCGTTGCAATCGCAGGTATTATGGGCGGACTTGACAGCGAAATCGTTGAGGATACTCATACTCTTACTCTTGAATCGGCAACATTTAATGCAGTTTCAATCCGTAAGTCAACTGTTCGCCTTTCTCACAGAACAGACGCCTCTATGAGATATGAAAAGTGCCTCGACCCTGAAATGACAGTACCTGCTATTGCAAGATTTGTTAAGCTTATGACAGATATTGACAGCGGTGTTCAGGTTGTTTCTTCTCTTACAGATGAGTATGCTTTTCAGTATGATACAGTTAAGCTTGATTTTGACAAGGCCTTTGTTGACAGATATACAGGTATTGAGATTGATAATGATACAATAGTTAAAACTCTTTCATCTCTTGGTTTTGATGTTGAGCTTGATAAAAATAATTTCAGCGTAGTTGTTCCAAGCTGGAGAGCCACAAAGGATGTTACAATCAAAGCCGATATAATTGAGGAAATCACAAGAATTTACGGCTATGATAATTTCGATGTTCATACTGCAAATGCTCCTCTTTATCCTGTCAGAGCCGACGTTGAGAAAACTGACGAGGATAAGATTAAGGATATCCTTGTAAAGCGTTATTCTCTTCACGAGCTTCATTCATATATTTGGCAGTATTATGATGAGTACAAGGCTTTGGGTATTGAGATTGAGGATAATATTAAGCTTGTAAATGCTACAAACCCGAACATTGAAACGATACGTAATTCTATTGTTCCTACCCAGCTTTGCCAGCTTAAAGCAAATACTTCTTATTCTACTGATTTCGGTATATTTGAGATAGGCAGAGTTGCATACGGTCTTAACAGTGACAATCTTGTTGATGAGCATAAAATGCTTGCAATCACCCTTTTCAGCAAGACAAAATCTGTTGAAGCACTTTATTTTGAGCTTCGTGATATGCTTGCTTCATTTACTGACGATATTAAACACCGTGAGCTTGAATATAAGCCAATGACTGCCACTCATTCCTATGAGCATCCGAGAAATCTCAATGAAATCGTTTGTTTAGGTAGTTCAATCGGCAGAATAGGTATAGTTCATCCTGTTGTTTCAAAGAAGATTGATAAAAAGGCTTCAATCGTATTTGCCGAAATTGATGTTAAAGCCTTTGCCGAAATTGAAAATGCAAGTATTGTTTATGAGGAGCCGTCAAAATATCCGGGAATGGATATTGACCTTTCCTTTGTATCTGATAAGTTTGAGCCTATCAAAAAGGCTATTGATGATGCAAGGTCAAATCTTGTTAAGAAGATATCTGTAGTTGATACCTACAGCGATGATAACGCAAAGTCAATTACAACAAGAATAACTTTTGCTCATCCTGAAAAAACTCTTACAAGAGAAGAGGTTATGGAGATAGTTGACAAGGTTGTGGCTTCTCTTGAAGAAAAAGGAATTTTCCTTAAAAAGTAAACACTAAATAGTTACAGGGCTTGATTGAATTCAAGCCCTGCAGACTGTCGATAAAGTGGTCTGAACCACGCCATAGTGTTTAAAGAATAAAATCTACTCGTAGGGGCTTGCAGTGCAAGCCCGCTTTTTTTTACGACCGTTTTTATGTAAAAAATTTTTTGAAAAAGTTTAAAAAAACCTTGACTTTCTTTGACCTTTGTGCTAATATAACAACAGAAGGTCAAAGAAAGTCAAAGTCAAACAAAAGAATTTGACCTTTAAATCAACAAAAGGAAGTGAGCCGAAAAATGAAAATGAGTGATTTGATTGCTGATGTGATACTTGATATGTTTGATGATAAAACACCGACTGTTCAGATTCAGCGAAATGATTTGGCGGCACAGCTTGGATGTGTGCCCAGCCAGATAAATTATGTTATAACATCACGCTTTACACCTGAACAGGGTTACAGGATTGAGTCACGCAGAGGAGGCGGCGGATATATATTGATAACGAGAGCCGCCAGCAAGGAAAATGCTTTGCTTTCTCTTATAAATTCAATCGGCAATGCAATAGATGAAAGAAATGCAAAAATTCATCTTTATAATCTAAGCTATCAGGGCTTAATCAGCGACAAGGCGGAAAAAATGATGCTGGCAGTTATTTCCGACAGTAATTTCAGGGGTGTTGAGCCTGAAATCAAAAATCAAATCAGAGCAAACCAGCTAAAGCAAATGCTTATTGCTTACATTAATTAGGAGGTAATCATAATGAAATGTCAACATTGTAATCAAAATGAGGCGACTACTCATATCAAAAAAGTAGTAAACGGTAAAAAGGAGGAAATGTACCTTTGCAGTGAATGTGCCAAGGAGCTTGGCGTTATGGACGAATTCAAAATGCCCACAATGAGCGAAATGTTTAGCGACAGCTTCCTCGGAAATTTCCTCGGTGCAGGTGTTGCGGCAATGAATTCTCTTGCAGGAGTGGACAGATGTTCAAGCTGCGGCAGCTCATTTAACGATATCGTAAACAGTGGCAGAATTGGCTGTGCCGATTGCTACGATAAGTTCGAGGATAAGCTTGAGCCGTCAATCAGAAAAATTCACGGCAAAACAAAGCATATAGGAAAATTTATCACATACAGTGATGATGAGAAAAAAGCAGAGGAAAAGCCACAGGTAAGCGAGCTTGATTCTCTTAAGGAACAGCTTAAGACCGCAATCAGCGAGCAGAGATTTGAGGATGCGGCAGTAATCAGAGATAAGATAAATGAACTTCAGGAGGGTGGCAATGAATAAGTGGTACAGCTCACAGGGCAATAATTCAGACGTTGTTCTGTCATCAAAAATAAGACTTGCAAGAAATCTTGCAGATGCTCCTTTTCCCTGTAAAATGAGCAATGATATCAGAAAATCAGTTTGCAAAAAGATTTTTGCGTCAGTTAAAAATTCAGACCTTGCAGGAGAATTTGACCTTATTGATATGACATCGCTTGATGATATTAAGAAAATTTCTCTTGCAGAGCAGGGTGTTATAAGTCCTGAATTTGCAAAGCAGAATATGTTTGGTTCTGTTCTTGTTTCCAAGGACGCAAGCATATCTGTAATGCTCTGTGAGGAGGACCATATCAGACTGACTGTCCAAGCGGCGGGACAGAACCTTGAAACTGCCTATAAAAAAGCAGATGTCATTGATGATATATTTATCAAAAATCTGAAAATTGCCTTTAGCGACAGATGGGGATTTTTAACATCAAATCCTATGAATTTAGGTACGGGGCTTAAAGCCTCTCTAATTCTCCATCTTCCTGCAATAACCGAAAGAGGTATGATGCCGTCACTTACCGCAATGGTCAACAAGCTTGGATTTACGGTTAAATCCCTGTACGGCGGAAGTGATTTTTATGAGCTTTCAAACCGCATAAGCCTTGGCATCACCGAGAAAAACGCCATTGAAAATCTTAACGCAATCTGCGACCAAATAGTAAAGCAGGAGCGTGCTTTTAGGCAGGAGCTTATGGAATTTGATGATTTTCAGGATAAAATATATCGTGCAATGGGCACACTTAAAATGGCAAGGAAGCTATCCACAAATGAATTTTACAGCCTTATTTCACTTGTAAGGCTGGGTATATCCATGGGTAGCTTTGATACAGATTATGAAAAGATAGGAAATATGATTTATTCCCTTGGCACAGCAACAATTATGTCCGGTGCCGAGGAGAGAATGACTGTTGACGAGGCAGACAAGCTTCGTGCACAGTACGTAAGAGAAAAATTATAGGCGATGAAGAGTAATCAGAACCGTGGTTTAAATTGGCTGATTTGCCCTTACTCTGCGTTAAAAATACTCGGAATACGAAAAGTATTCCTGCGTTTTTGTGCCTTGACTAAGAACAAATCAGCACAATTTAAACTCGAGGACCAAAAATGCTTGCAGTAAAGATGAATTTTGGATTTTGAGATGGAAGCCTTGCTGACGCAAGGCAACAGTGAAAAGTTCAAAATTCGCTTTAATACTGCATTTTTGGCAGGTTTGGATTACTTTTCATTGCCTAACGGAGGAAATTATCCTCCAAAGGAGGAATAATTATGTATAAATTCAGTTATTTCACTCAAAAAGCAAACGAGGTTTTAAATAGTGCTATTAAATCAGCAGAGTCCTTCGGACATAATTATGTGGGCAGTGAGCATATACTTTTAGGCTTGCTGAAAACCGACGGCACGATTGCTTCGTCTGTCCTTGAGGACAAAGGGATTACGGCTGACGGCGTTGAAAATCTTATAAAGGAAAACATAGGCGAGGGAATGGCAACAAGGCTTTCTCCCGATGATTTAACACCGAGAAGTAAAAGAATACTTGACGTTGCCTTTCAGCTTGCAAGAGGTATGAGAAGAAGCTTTGTTGATACTGAGCATCTTTTGATGGCACTTCTTCGTGAGGGCGACTCCTATGCAGTCAGCTTTATCAATTCCTTTGGTATTGACGAGGGACAGCTTTTTGAGGAGCTTGTATCCTCAATCGGCAGGGGAGATTACGAAGCTAAAGGCGGTCAGAGAGGTAAGAACGGCAAATCCAAAACCCCTACCCTTGACGAGTTCGGCAAGGATTTAACCGCCGCCGCTAAGGAGGGTAAAATAGACCCTGTAATCGGCAGAGAGGAAGAGATTAACAGAGTTATTCAAATCCTTTCAAGACGAACAAAAAACAACCCCTGTCTTATCGGTGAACCGGGTGTCGGTAAAACCGCAATAGCCGAGGGACTTGCTCTTAAAATAGTAAAGGGGGAGGTTCCCGAGCTTCTTAACAATAAGAAGATTGTTGCACTTGATTTAACCTCAATGGTAGCCGGTACAAAGTACAGAGGCGACTTTGAGGAAAGAATTAAAAAGGCTATGGATGAGGTCAAGGCGGCAAAGGATGTTATCCTGTTTATTGACGAGGTCCACACAATTATGGGTGCAGGTGCCGCCGAGGGTGCAACAGACGCCGCAAATATTCTTAAGCCCTCACTTGCAAGAGGCGAAATTCAGGTAATCGGCGCAACAACCATTGATGAATACAGAAAGAATATTGAAAAGGACGCCGCACTTGAAAGACGTTTTCAGCCTGTGACGGTAGGGGAGCCTACAGAAGAAGAAACAGTCCAAATTCTTAAAGGACTCCGTGACAAATACGAGGCTCACCATAAAGTAAAAATCACCGACGAAGCAATACAGAACGCCGTTGAAATGTCGTCAAGATATATCACTGACAGATTTCTTCCCGATAAGGCAATCGACCTTATTGACGAGGCGGCTTCAAAGGTAAGACTTAAAGCCTATACCATTCCCGATAATCTTAAGGAAATGGAAAAGGAAATCAAATCTCTTGAGGAGGAAAAGTCCTCGGCAATTCATGCTCAAAACTTTGAGCAGGCGGCTGAGATAAGAGATAAGGAAAAGAACATCAGAACACTTCTTGACGAGGAAAAGGAAAAATGGAAAAACCTTTCTTCTCATCAGGTAAAGGAAATTACAAAGGAGGATATAGCACAGGTTGTTTCCTCCTGGACAGGTATTCCTGCAACGCAGATTACTAAGGAAGAATCGGAAAAGCTTCTTAATCTTGAAAAAATTCTCCACGAAAGAATTGTCGGTCAGGATAAAGCCGTATCAAGCATAGCAAGGGCTATAAGACGTGGCAGAGCAGGACTTAAAAATCCTAAAAGACCTATCGGCTCATTTATCTTCCTCGGTCCTACAGGCGTAGGTAAAACAGAGCTTTGCAAGGCACTTGCAGAGGCAATGTTCGGCGACGAGGAGGCTATTATCAGACTTGATATGTCCGAGTATATGGAAAAGCATACCGTATCAAAGCTTATCGGTTCACCTCCGGGATATGTAGGCTTTGACGAGGGCGGTCAGCTTACTGAAAAAATCAGAAGAAAGCCTTATTCGGTTGTTCTCTTTGATGAGATTGAAAAGGCTCATCCCGATGTATTCAATATGCTGCTTCAAATTCTTGAGGACGGTATTCTTACGGATTCTCAGGGCAGAAAGGTAAGCTTTAAAAATGCTGTAATCATAATGACCTCAAACGTAGGCGCATCAAAGATTACCGACCCTAAGCTTGCACTTGGCTTTGGCGGAGAGCCTGTTAACGAAAACAGAAATATAGAACAGCTTGTTATGGAGGATCTCAGAAAGACCTTTAAGCCTGAATTTCTTAACCGTGTTGATGAAATCGTAGTTTTCAACCAGCTTGAAAAGGACGATATCGAGGAGATTGCACGCAGAATGTTAAAAGCTCTTATCAAGCGTGTTAAGGATGTGGGAACAGATGTTGAAATAACAGACGAGGCAATTTCCGCAATCGCAGACGCAGGCTTTGATAAGGTTTACGGCGCAAGACCTCTCAGACGTGCTATTCAGACCAAGATTGAAGATAAGCTGTCAGAGCTTATTCTTGAGGAAAAGCTTGGTGATAAATGCACGGTAGACTACAAGGAAGGGGAGTTCACCTTTAATTGATAAATTAGGGTTTGGCAGGCTCAGCCTGCCAAACCCTAATTTACAGCAAAAAAGCGTTGAAGCCCGAAAGGACCTCAACGCTTTTTACACATTTATTGACTTTATTCCTGAATACCTTTGGCAATTCTTGATTCCTCAAGCTCCTTTTGAGCCTTTTCCTTTGTCTTTCCTGTGAAATCGTTAAAGAACATTGGAATGATTGTGAGAAAGAATCCAACGGCAGGAACGATTGTGACAAGAGCAAGGAGCATCTTCTGTGTATCAACCGACTGCTCGAAGAAAATCTGTCTGCCTGCAATGTCAACAAGAGATTTGTCAACTGCCTTAAAGTCTGATTTACCAAGAATCTGACCGAATACGAATGTTGCAATAGCAGCATTTACCTTTGAAAGGAAGGTCTGGAATGAGAAGCAAACACCTTCGTGTCTTTCGCCTGTTTTCCATTCCATATAGTCAACTGCGTCTGCAATCAAAGCATATGTGATAACATTGTAAATACCAAGTGGAATACCCATTAAGAAAAGGAATACCCAAAGGAGATAAATGTTTACATTAGTAACATCCTGTGCAAATACAATGTAGCAAAGAGTATGAACAACTAAGCCAAATAATGCTGAACCGATATAAATTTGCTTAAGGCTGAATTTCTTTCTGAGCATTGGGAAAACAGCCATAGCAGGAACCATACCAACACCGATAGCAACTGTAAGAGTTGTAACGATTGTTCCTCTTGGAATCCAGAAGCCGTTATATGCAGCCTTTGCGTCAACGTTAGGAAGAAGATTACCTGCCTCATCAAAAATCATACTAAAGTCTGTGTAATTCTGAATGATAAGGTAGTTACCAATGTAGTCTGCACACTGATTAGCGGTTACCATTGTTGAACCGAGAATTGCGGCGAAGATAACAATGATAAGAAGCTTGTCTTTACCAAGAACAACAAATGTTTCCTTGAATGACGGAGTGTGATCCATCTTTGGTACTCTTTCCTTTGAAACAAAGAAAATGAGAATTGAAAGTGAGCATCCGAGAATAGCAAAAATCAATGCTGAAGCAAAGAAGCCCTTGTTGTAGCCAAGATTACTCTGATAAAGAATCGGAACAAGAAGTGCCGGAAGGATTCCACCGAAGGTTGAACCTAAACGAGCAGTTGAAATGAAGGATGTTCTTTCATTTTCAAGTGGTGTGATAACTGATGAAAGTCCCCAGAAAGGAACGTCCTGAACAGTAAATGCAACGCCCCAAAGAATGTATGTAACAAGTGCCCAAACGAAAGCAGCTGTTGAACCATCTTTAAATGGAGCTGTGAACAAAAGAATTGTGGTTATTGCAATGGGTACAGGAGCAAAAAGAAGATAAGGTCTCATTTTGCCCCACTTTGACTTTGTTCTGTCAACGAGCATACCCATCATAGGGTCGTTGATAGCATCGAAAATTCTACCGATAAGAATAATTGTTGTACCTTGTTCAAGTGAAAGACCTGCACCGTTTTGGAAAAATACAAGTGTAAACATTGACATCAATGTATATATTCCGGAACGTCCGAAAGCACCGACGGTAAAGCAGATACGCTCTTTCATAGTTAAATATTTTTTAGTTTCCATTACTTCCTCCTTGAAATTATTGCAGGCAGGATAACCGGAGCTTCCTCCTGAGCATTTGTCATTTGCTTAATGAGCATATATTTGAGTTCTTCTCTAACCTTTGCATATTTCGGGTCCTTAATGAGGTTGTGCTTTTCGATAGGATCCTTTTCCAAATCGTAGAGATAATCCTCGAAATAAGGCTTTGCTGTATGGTGAACATAGCCTGTAATGCCGATACTTCTTACTGCATATTTGAAACGGTCGGTCCTGATAGCACGTCCGCACTGACTTTCGCTTATTTGCATAAATACGCAGTCACGCTTTTCATCGGGATTGTCAATCTGCTTTGTCAAATCAACACCCATATATGTAGGCGGAATAGGTATGCCTGCCATTGAAAGCAGTGTAGGAGGCATATCAATAAGAGAAGAAAGTCTTGTCTCATTTTTTCCTCCCTCAAATCCTCCACCCTTGATGATAAGCGGTGTATGAGTTGCACTTTCGTGACAGGAGCGCTTATATTCGGGATTTCTTGTTTTAAAATGACTGCCATGGTCGGAGGTGTAAATTATGATTGTGTCATCATAAATACCAAGCTCCTTCAGCTTATCAACAAGACGTCCTACATTATAGTCAAGCCTGTTTATTGCAGAAATGTAATCGGGATAGCATTTCTCATAGTCACCTTTAAGGAAAGTCAAATCATCAGGTAACGGATAATCCTTATACTTATCTACAGTTTCCTTATAACCCTCATAGCAATGATGGTCGTTTTGATGATGAGGCTCAAGCTGGCTTATAAACATAAAGAACGGCTTTTCTTTATTTCTGTTTTTCTCCAGATATTCAAGTGCAAAATCGTTAATGCAGTCTGCTCTGTAGCCCTTGAAATCAATTTTGTTTCCGTCGCCGTCAAATACGTAGCCGTCATAGCCGTGAGAGGTGAACTCAAGAACGTCAGCCGCTCTCCAGTATTGATATTCGCCCTGCTTTTCCTTTGGAACAGCAGTTTTCTCACAGTGAAGTCCTATTCCCGGAAGCCTGTCGGAAGCAAGATGCCACTTGCCGATATACGCCGTTTCATAGCCTGCTTCATTAAAATAATGAGCAAGAGGCGTGATATCATTCGGAAGCGGTATTCCGTTATAGTAACAGCCGCATTGCGTAGCATATACGCCTGTTTGAATACATGCTCTTGCAGGACCGCACACAGGCTGACAGGTGAAGTTATTTTCAAACTTAACGCCCTCCTGTGCCAGCTTACAGAGATTAGGCGTTACCTCTTCGTTGATGGTGTCCCATCTCTGCTGGTCCGAGAAGTAAAAGATTATGTTCTTTTGCTTCATTTATTTGTTCCCCCTTATTTATTATGCGGTAAATCCTCTTATTGCATTGTAAACATTTACAATCGCCACAAAGGAAAGCACCACAGAAAATACTTTTGTTATAATGCTGTTTGAAAGCTTTTTATTTAACTTAGAGCCGATAAGACCGCCTACAACTGCCACAATCATAGCGCAGATAATAATCGGAAAATACTGTTTATATGGCTCAAAACGGTTGTTTATGAATATAGTAACAAGCTGACTCAACTGACTGAAAAAGATAATTGCAACGGAATAAACGGCACTTTCCTTAACACTAAATGAGAAAAGAAGAACAAGAAATGCCGTGTTAATAGGACCGCCGCCGATACCTAAAAATGCACTCATTAATCCCAGCATAAGTCCCGTCAGCACAATTATCACAGGATTTTTAATCCTTAAGGATTTAACATTTTTTGAGTTTACGTAAAAAATTACAAATATTATAAAAGCGGCAATTATTACAGCCTGAACGCCCTTGACGATATTCGTGTTAAATCTTTCAAAAACGGCGTCAAATATCTCATTTCCTATTATTCCGCCGAAAATAGAACCGAAGGATACAAAAAGCACAATCTTCTTGTCCATTTCCGTTTTAGAAGCAATGTGCTTTACAGATGAGCTTATGCTCATGGCAAAAACCGCACAGGTGGAAATAAAGCCAACCACCTCAACAGTATGTACTCCGATAAAATCAAGTAGTGGCTTGATAATTACACCGCCACCTATACCTACAAGAGCTCCGACGGTGCAGGCAATGAATATTATAATGCTGTAAATTGCTGTAATCATTTACTTTTTTCTCCAAAACATTTCATAAAGCGTAAATCTTATTATATAATATACTTTCTTATTAGTCAAATATTATTTCACTATTGCATAGAAATTAGACTCCCAAGCAGGAATATATCTACTGTGACGAAAATAAAGACAGTACTTTTCATCAAATTCAATGATTTTTTTTCCTAATGCGAATAAATCCTCGTTTCTGTGGTAAGCACATACATAGAGCTTCGGCAGATATTTTTTTATTGTTTTCTCTGCACCCTTAAGAGCTTTCAGCTCTGCACCCTCAATATCCATTTTTATCATTGTTACGGGTTCATCTATAAGTGAATCAATGTCTGTTACCTTTACAGGTATGCCTTCGCTTGAAAGACGTGAATTTCTGCCTGCCTTTTTTGCAAAAATAAGAGTATCCTTTTTATCCCAAGCACCCATATTGAGTGCGGTAACATTATTCATATTTTCCGTATTTTTTATAAGCTTTTTGTAGTTCTTTGCGTCAGGCTCAAGAGCAATAATTTTATTATATTTTCCTTTTGTGAAATCGGTAAATTCTCTGATTGTGTCGCCGTCATAGGCACCTAAATCAACTATTGTTTCATTTTCCGTTAGCCTTAATATTTCCCTGTAAATATTTTCCTTTTCACAAAATGAGCCGAGAAGATAGCTGATTTTTCCGCTGACTTTAAAATTCAGTATATCTCTGTAAACTCTTTTGCTTTCCTCGTCTGCAAGGTGGTTATATACAAAATCAAAGTCCTCCTCGTGTTCTTCATTATATTCTCTTGTGAAAAGACCCCCTCCTGCGACGGGAACGTCGGGAGCGAAAACAGAGTGCTCACTATTGATTTTTTCAATATTTTCAATAACGCTGTCAAGATGTGTTGCAAAGGCAAGAACAACATTAAAATCATCGTATTTTTCGCAAATTTCGGAGTATTTAAGAACCTTGTAGCCTAAAAAGCTGTGACCTCTTACAAATTCATCGCTTGCGAATATATCGCTTGCTTTCATACCGAAGCCCTCAAGGGTAGCTATTATTTTTTCTGCACCGTTTCCCATTCCGTAAATAACTATGGGCTTGCCGTCGTTTTTCAAAAAATCCCAAATGTTTTCCTCTTTTATATGTTCAAGCATATTTGACCTCGGTACCAATAAGTTATAACATAA
>CALYNW010000005.1 GCA_945224895.1 uncultured Clostridia bacterium | reverse complement strand
AAACGGATATGGCAATTTTAGCTGCCGTTGATAGCTTGCATTTATTATTTTGTGATAAATGGGATGAATGATGTCATGAGCTATGATGATGTGATGAACTATTATGATGTGATGAGGAATGATGATGTGATGAGGAATGATGATGTGATGAGCTTGAATGGGAGCCTGAGCTGTGGGATGAGCCATGGCTTGAGGAACCGGAATGGTGATGGTGACGCATCTGAGTCTTATCAACGGTTTGTATCTGCGTTTGTGTATCGTCTGCATTTACAGGCAGTACGGTGTTAAGCTCCTCAATGCTTTCTGCCGAAAATTTTATTCCGTCTCCGTCTGAATCCGACGTGGCAGACTTTTTATTATCCGAATCAGTATCTAAGCTTAAGATACTGTCATCAATTAAATTATCTAAATTTGGGTCAATTGGTTTTTTCATTTTTTACTAATACTCCGCAAACTAAATATCTACTGCTTTTTTGGTTTGTAATACAGGTGGAAAGGACAACAATTCTGCTTCTGTTGTCAAGCTCGGTATCAAGGTCGTTTCTGACGTTTTTCAGCGGTGAATCGGGATTTTGTATCATATCACGAAAACCGTTAAGGACATCCTCCTTTGCAAAATCAAAGGAATTTAAGATGTGGCGGTCATCATATTTAAAGGCTGAAACCACCTGATATGTCAGCTTCTTTGAAGGGGTATAAATATAGAAATAGGGGTGGCTGTTAAAGAAATCTTCCTTTTCAAAATAATGAAGAGTTGTGAACATAGTGTCGCTGTAGCCGTTATGTCCGTAAATTACGGTAACATAATCCCCGAAATCCTTGGAATTTCCAAGCTCGGTATAAATAGCTCCGCTTGCCGACCATGATTTATCCTCAGCCTTATGGCGGAGATAAAAGGAATCGTCGGTTTTGTTCTGAACTATTGGGTAATCAACCTTAGTATCGTCAATCTTTATCCAAGCGTAAATTTCATCATTGCCTTTTTTCAGCGAGTCAAAATCTATTGGATTTTTAACTGTGCTTTCCTTAACGCCGGATGCAGATTGAGAAACAGTAGTTGTTGTGTTTTCATCGGGGGTGGAATTATTTTTATTAAAAACGGTTAGCACAGCCAAAGCCACACCGAAAATCAGAATAAATATCAGTATAAAAATAAGTATTCTTTTTTTCGTGTCTTTTTCTTTTTTTTCGTTGTTTTTACTGCTTTTATCTTCCAAAATAAATCACCAAAGTCTGTTATACATTAAAAATGACCTGTTCACCATAGGCAAACAGGCCTTTTCCTACATTAAATTATTCAGCGTCTCTTTTCTTAGAAGCTGCAAGAACTGCAATACCTGCACCTGCTGCTGCGATGCTACCTGCAAGGACAGCTGTTGAAGCACCTGTGCTTGGAGATTTTGAGGAAGCATTCTTCTTAGTTGTTTCTTCCTCTTCCTCTATAACTTCCTCTGATGTTTCCTCTTCGAAATCAACAAGAGCATTTACAGAAACCTTACCTGCGTTCCACTGAGTAACAGCATTCTGAGAAATAAAGGTAATTGTAAGACTGCCGTCAGCATTCTGAGCAAGCTTAAAGTCTGTGCCCTCAACAAGACCGAGAGCAGCAAGGTTGTTTTCCCAACCTGTAAGAGTACCGTCACCGTCATATTTGAAGGTGATTTCATTTGGATTTGTGCTGCTTGGGCTGTAAACAACGCCCTGCTTGTTTTCACCGTTTACGGTAACAGTAGCCTTGTCGTTCTGAAGAGTAGCCGCAGTAGGACTCTTTACGTCAGCTGCAAGAACAGGAAGTGCAAAAGCTGTGCACATTGAAACTGCCATAATTGCAGAAAGAATAATTGAAAGTAATTTTTTCATTAGTAAACACCTCAGTCATATTAATAGATTCTGATAATTTATAATGATTATATCACTATATCTCAAAAAAGTAAAGCATTTTTTTTAAGAATCCCTTTTAAGCATTTACATACTTTGATAATTACTCAACAAATTGTATGAAATTTCTTTGAATTAAAAAAATTATACGATATATGCTTAGATTTGCAAAAAAATTTTTTATCAAAATCAGCTTAATTTAGCCTTTCCCGTGCAAAGCTCATAATATCTTCCCTTTTGTGCAAGGAGGTCCTCGTGGTCTCCTCGTTCAATGATTTCACCGTTTTCAAGAACCATAATTGCGTTTGAATTTCTGACTGTGGACAGTCTGTGAGCAATAACGAATACAGTTCTTCCTATCATAAGTCTATCCATACCGTGTTCGATATGAAGCTCAGTTCTCGTATCTATTGAGGAGGTAGCCTCGTCAAGAATCATAACAGGCGGGTCGGCAACTGCGGCTCTTGCAATGGCAAGAAGCTGTCGCTGTCCCTGAGAAAGATTTCCGCCGTCGCCTGTAATAATTGTGTTATATCCGTCAGGCAGACGCCTTATAAAAGAGTGGGCAGAGGCAAGCTTTGCGGCGGCAATACATTCCTCGTCTGTAGCGTCAAGTCTGCCGTAGCGGATATTGTCCATAATAGTTCCCGTAAACATATGTGTATCCTGCAAAACTATTGCAAGGCTCTTTCTCAAATCGTCTTTTTTAATTCGCTTGATATCTATTGAGTCGTATGTGATTGTACCCTCCTGGATATCGTAAAAGCGGTTTATAAGATTTGTGATAGTTGTTTTTCCTGCACCGGTGGAGCCGACAAAAGCAATTTTCTGTCCTGCATTTGCGTAGAGATTGATGTTCTTAAGCACCTGCTTTTCGGGAACGTAGCTGAAGTTTACGTTGCTGAACACAACATTTCCTTCAACGGGTATTTTCTTTTCTCCGTCAACCCAGAACCATTTTTTGCCTTCTGTTGTATGTTCTTCGGTAAGGGTAACAGTTCCTTCGTCAACCTCGCTTTCCATATCCATAACTTCAAATACTCGTTCTGCACCTGCAAGGGCTGAAAATACCGTATTCATTTGGTTGGCGATTTGATTTATGGGCTGTGTGAATTGCTTTGAATAGCTTAAGAAGGTGAAAAACGTACCAATATCAAGAGTTCCTGTGAGAGCAAGAATACCGCCTGTGAGTGCTATTGAGGCATAGCTTGCGTTATTAATACCTGTTGAGCAGGGTCCCATTATACCTGAGAAAAAGTTTGCATTTGTTGCAGCTTTTCTGAAATTTTCATTGGTTTTTCCGAAATCTTCCACAGCCTGCTCCTCGTGGTTGAACACCTTGATAACCTTCATACCCTCGATAGATTCTTCGATATTACCGTTCATAGTGCCCAAATTTTTCTGCTGTTCCCTGAAATATTTTCTCGACTGCTTTCCTATCTGAGTAACTGCTATAAGCATAACAACGAGGAATATACAGGCAATTCCGAAAAGGGTAGGGCTGAGGACAATCATCACAGTAACAATTCCAACGAAGGTAAATGCGGAGGAAACAAGCTGTACCATAGATTGCTCAAGCATCATTTGAACATTGTCAACATCGTTTGTGAAACGGCTCATAATTTCGCCGTGGGTTTTTGAGTCAAAATATCTTAATGGCAAGGTTTGCATATGGTCAAACAAATCCTTTCTTATAAGATTTGTTGTTTTATATGCAATTTTAACCATTATTTTACTTTGGATAAAGCTAAACAGAGAAGCACCCAAATAAAGAAGAGAAAGCATTAAAAGATTCTTTATCAAAATCTTAATTCCCGAGTCAAAGAAGTTGTTTGCCTTTATGGAGTCTGCAACATCATTGAGTATGGGCTTTAAGCAGTATGAAGCGCCTATGGAGCATACCGTACTGAGAATAAGGGTAATAAATACAACTATAAGGAAAAGCTTATTCTTTCCCATATATTTCAATATTCTTCCGAAGGTCCTTTTTGCGTTCTTCGGCTTTTTTAAATCACCGTGCCTGCCGGGAGGTCCCATTGGTGGCATTACTCACTCACTCCTTTCTGCTGTGTTGTATAAATTTCACGATAAATTTCGTTATTTTCCATAAGCTCATTATGTGTGCCGATACCTTTTATTTCCCCGTCGTCAACAACAAGTATTTTGTCTGCGTCCTTAACGGAGGAAATTCTCTGTGCAATGATAAATACGGTGGTATCGGAAAGCTCGTTATAGAAGCTCTCTCTGATTTTTGCTTCCGTAGCAGTATCAACTGCACTTGTTGAGTCATCAAGAATAAGGATTTTAGGATGCTTTATCATTGCCCTTGCAATACAAAGCCTCTGCTTCTGACCGCCTGAAAGGTTAAGTCCTCCCTGTGCAAGATAAGTCTGATAGCCGTCAGGCTGTTGTCTGATAAAATCATCTGCCTGAGCTGATTTGCAGGCACTTACGATTTCCTCCTCGGTGGCGTCCTTTTTACCCCAGCGTATGTTTTCTTCAATAGTTCCGCTGAAAAGCACGTTTTTCTGAAGAACAACGCCAATCATATCTCTCAGTGCGGTTAAATCGTAATCCTTTACGTCAATGCCGTCAACAAGCACCTGTCCCTCCGTTACATCATAAAGTCGGGGAATAAGATTTACAAGACTTGATTTACCGCAGCCTGTTCCTCCTACGATACCGATTATTTCACCGGGGTTTGCGGTAAAGGATATGTTTTCAAGTATTTCGTCACCGTTAGATTCAACATCATATTTGAAGGATACGTTTTTAAATTCAACCTTACCCTTTGCATTTTCTGCTGACGGGATATACGGATTTTCGGGATTTACTATATCAATATCCGTGTCGAGAATTTCAACAACTCTGTCGCCGCAGGCTTTACCTCTTGCAAGTTGAAGAAGCATCATTGAAATCATCATAAGATTCATAAGAATTTGTGCAATGTATGATGCGAATACGGAAATTTGACCTACCTGCATACCTGTTTCGCTGAAATTAGCGGCATCTATTGAACCCTTGTAATATACAAAAACAATTACAACGTTGAAGAGAAGCATCATAATCGGCATAACGGTTACGATAAGTCCCGAAGCCCTTGCACCCTGCTCGGCAAGCTCGTCTGATACCTTGTGGAACTTTTCCTTTTCGTGATCCTCACGAACGAATGCTTTAACAACTCTCATTCCGATAAGGTTTTCCTGAACAACTCTGTTTACGTTATCAACCTTTTTCTGCATTTTCTGGAACATAGGAAAGCCGAATTTCAAAACAAGAACAACGATTACAATAATTACCGGTAGAATTGCAAGAAGAATTGTTGACATTTTCTCATTGATTTTAAATGCGAAAACAGCCGATACGATAAGAAGAGCCGGACCCCTTACAAGAATACGCAGAGACATCATTACTACGTTTTGGAGCATTGTGATATCGTTTGTCATTCTTGTTGTAAGTGAAGCCGTTGAAAATCTGTCAATGTTTTTGAATGAGAATTTGCTTATTTTGTTATATACGTCACGTCTTAGTCTAAATGCAAAGCGCTGACTTACTACTGCAGAGGATTTCATTGTGGCAAGTCCTCCGCAAAGACCTACAACAGCCAAAGCAAGCATACCTATTCCCATTTTTATAACAAAGTCCTTGGCATCGGCAGGCGAGGAGGCGGTGCTTACTCTTTCATAAATGCTGTTTGCAAGAGACGGCATGGCAAGCTCGCATATAGCCTCGATAATCATACCCATTGCACTTATAATTGAAAGAAGCCACAAGCCATTCATATATTTTGCTAATTTTTTTATCATTAATCTTCACCTCGTTTTATCATATTTTGTATTGCTCTTTCAAGCAGTGAGGATAGAAGCATAGCCTCCTCCTCTGTCATATCCTTACTTAAAACAGATTCAAGAGAGTTCATATGATTTCTGACGTTTTCAGGTGCAACCCTTGCTTTTTCGGTTGGGTAAAGTCTGATTATTCTTGCATCATCCCTGTCGGGCTTTTTTTCAATAAAGCCTGATTTTTCCATTCTTTTTACTGAAACACTTGCCGTTGCTACGGAAACGCCCAGATTTTCTGCTAATTGACTCAAGGTGACACCTTCATTTTCAACAAGGTAAAAAACTATATCCTGCTGTCCTGAAAAAAGCCCCTGCTCTGCTAACGCTTCATTAAAGGTACGGCGAATGAGCTTTGAAAGAAAGTTTACTCTCGGACCGATCATACCCTCGGGAGGGGGACCGCAAGGCTTTTTAAAGTGCATATTTTCTCTCCTTTTTTGATAATTTAGCCGACTAACATTAGCCGACTAAGCATTATTTTATCACAAGGTAACAAAATGTCAAGAATAATATTGTAAACTGTTTGTTAATGTGTTAAAATATGCGAAATGAAATCAGGGGAGCCTTATATAAAATAGGTATAGAGGTTTATATTATGAATCTGTATGATATTGATGTTGTAAAAAAGATACTTTCCCGTCACGGCTTTACGTTTTCAAAGGCACTCGGTCAAAACTTTTTGATTAATCCACAGGTTTGTCCGACAATGGCGGACAGCCTTAACGCAGATGGAGAAACAGGTGTTCTCGAGGTAGGACCGGGAATAGGAGTTCTGACAAAGGAGCTTTGCAGGGTTGCCGGCAAAGTCGTATCAGTTGAGCTTGATAAAAGACTTTTGCCTGTTCTTGATGAAACATTAGGCGAATTTGACAATCTTGAAATTGTCAACGGTGACGTTATGAAGCTTGATTTAAGAGCGCTTATGGAGGAGAAATTTGCAGGATGTAAAGCTATTAAGGTCTGTGCAAACCTGCCTTATTATATTACATCGCCGGTAATAATGACGTTGCTTGAAAGCAGGCTTCCTATTGATGAAATAGTTGTAATGGTTCAGAAGGAGGCAGGGGAAAGGCTCTGTGCACAGGTCGGTACAAGAGAGGCAGGAGCCGTCACCGCCGCAGTAAACTATTATGCCGAAGGTGAAATGCTTTTTGAGGTGGGCAGAGAATCCTTTATGCCCAGTCCAAAGGTAGACAGTGTTGTTATAAGGCTCAAAATCAGAAGGGAGCAAAAGTATTCCGTTAAGGATGAGAAAAAATTTTTTACAACGGTAAAATGTGCCTTTGCTCAGAGAAGAAAAACTGCCCTTAACAGTATTTCAAACACTATGGGAATATCAAAGGTTACCCTCGCCGAAATTTTTGAGGAGCTTTCGCTTGATAAAAATATACGCTCGGAAAAGCTCACTATGGAGGATTTAATTAATATTTCAGACAGGCTGTAGGCAATAAAGAGAAAGGAGACTGTCTTATTTATTATGAAGGACAACAAAAAGGTTTTTGAAGAATATAAGGTGCCAAAGGCAGTAATGACTATGGCTGTGCCGAGTATGCTTGGTATGCTTATAAATGTAGTATATAATTTAGCAGATACATTTTTTGTCGGTCAGACAGGTGACAGTAATCAGGTTGCCGCCGTTTCCGTATCAATGCCGTTATTTTTGCTTTTCATTGCTTTGGGAAATCTTTTCGGCGTAGGCGGTTGTGCCTTTATCAGCCGTTCACTTGGTGAGGGCAGAAGCGACAGAGTTAAAGGTATAAGCAGCTTTTGCGTTTACTGCTCAATAATTATCGGCTCCGTTTTGGGACTGATTTACCTTGTATTTAAAGATCCGTTGCTCTATCTTGTAGGTGCCAGCGACAATACAATAGGCTTTGCGGTTGATTATCTGAAATGGATAGCAATGGGCTCGCCTTTTGTTGTAACCGCCATAACCGTAGGAAATCTTATTCGAGGTGAAGGTGCTGCAAAGGATTCTATGTTCGGAATGGTTATCGGTCAGATAGCAAATATTGTCCTTGACCCCATTTTCATTCTTGCAAGCGGTGATAAGCTTTTCGGTATATCATTGCCCTTTGGCTTTGACATGGGTGTTGCAGGCGCCGCAATAGCTACCGTTATCGGTAATATTATTTCGGTGCTTTATTTCTTAATATATTTCTTAAGAGGTAAAAGTATTCTCAGTATAACTCCGAAAAGATTTACCGTTAAAAACGGAATTGCAAAGGGAGTAATAAGCGTCGGACTGCCTGCAAGCCTTAACAATTTGCTTATGAGCATAAGCAATATTATTGTAAATATCGTTCTTGTAAAATACGGAGACAACGCAGTTGCCGCAATGGGAGTTGCAATGAAGGCAAATATGCTTGTAATGATGCTTCAAATCGGCTTGGCTCAGGGTGTTCAGCCTCTTATCGGCTATTGCTACGGTGCAAAGAATTATAAGAGAATGAATAATGTATTGGGCTTCAGTGTTCTTTGTAATACGATTGTCGGTACCGGTATGATGCTTTTCTATCTTGTGTTCAGAGAAAACGTTATCGGTATGTTTATTGATGACAGAGAGGTCATTGATTTAGGAGTAAAAATGCTGACTGCATTAATGAGCCCCGGTCCTGTTATAGGTATAATGTTTGTTTTGAACTTTGCCTTTCAGGGAATGGGCAAGGGAGTTCAGGCGCTTGCTCTTTCAGTTGGCAGACAGGGACTTATCTATATTCCGCTACTGTTTATACTGAACAGTACAGTCGGTCTTGAGGGTATTATCTGGGCGCAGGCAACAGCCGATTTCTGCTGTGTTGTTATGAGTGTTGTTATGTTTGCTTTTGTATACAAAGGTATTAAAAAACAAAATAATCTGTAATAATAGTTAAGCCACGGAAACAAAAGGGTTTTCGTGGCTTTTGTGATCTTGTGTTTAATTTTTTACAATTACTGTATCGCCGGTATCCTCAAGCTCCGTGAATATAGGTTTTTCAAAGCCTGTTTGGTTTGGCGAATGAAAGGTCAGCATAAGCCTATTATCGAAGCTAAAAATCATTCCGTGACCGCCGTCATCGGATATTAATGGCGGAAGATGAATGAAATTGCCGTCTATTTCGCCGTTGTCGGATTTTGCTATGCACTGACAGTATTTGTGATTTACAAAGGTTGACCACAGCATAAGCAGTTCGCCTGTCTTTGTTCTGTACATAAAGGGTCCGTCTGTTATGTAGTGTTCTCCTTTAGGCTTTTTATCCGCCCACTCAGGAGAGGAGCCCTTAAAAATCATTTTCGGCTGTCCAACGGCTGATTTTAAATCCTCAGTCAGCTTGACATAGCATATTGCTCCGTCGATAATCTGTGTGTGCTCGTGGCAGAAAACAATATACGGCTCGCCCCTTTTGCTGATGTAAAGGGTTGCGTCAAGACATTCCCATTCATCGGGAGTAAGGGCGGTTTGACTGTGCGGAGCAAAGGGTCCCTCGGGCTTTTCTGATTTTAGAATATATGAGCCTCTCAGACCGTTTTCCTTTGTGAAGGTGGCAAGCATATAATATGAGCCGTTATACCTGTGTACCTCCGGTGCCCAGTTTACCTCTCGGTTAAATCCGAATTTCTCCGAATTAAAGCATTCTGTCGGCTGACTCCATTCCCGAAGATTGTCGGAAATGTAAACATCAAAGCCTGCCGTATGCTTCCCGAAATCCTTTGCTTTTGTGCCGTAGAGATAAAATTTTCCTTTTTCGTAAAGGACAAAAGGGTCACGAATGTTAATTTCAGATGTTTTCATATGCTCTCCTAAAAATTTGTTTCTATGATTTTTCTTGCCAGCTTTTCCGTTGGAAAATCAGTATAAATTGTTCCGTAATATTTTTTCTTATCAAGTGGGTAATCAAGAAATTTCGGGTTTATATATTTTGAGTTGTTGTACGGTCCCTTTAAACCGCCTGCGGTGGAAAGATAGTTAATTATGTATGTTCCGTTAAATTCAGTCATTGTGTCTAAAAACGGCTTTATACAGTCGTTCCACCTTGGCTCGGGCTTATATTTAAACCTGTCCTGAACGATAAATGTCATTTCATTTTCACCGCTTGTTTTAAGTGCCAGCGGTGACGGCTCGGTAGTATCCTGCTCAACCCATTTTGAAAAATCTATGCCTGTATTTTTATCAGTATAAGCTTTCCTGTCAGCCATTTTGCAACGCCTGATAAGAACTATTTTTCCTCTTGCTTCGCCTAAAAGTGGACTTCTGTTTTCGAGAAACCATTTGTGGGGATTTTTTGAAATATAGGTGTTAAACAGATTATCGAAGCATTTTTCGTTTTCTTTTCCGCTGTCATTTTTAAACTGAAAAATAATTGCCTCGCTTTTATTTTTCTCTAAAAATCTGTAGCAATGGTTAAGCACATCTGCCATATCCATTTGCGCTGAAAAATGATTAGGGGAGTTAAAAGCCTTTGCAATTCCGTGCACCATTTTCAGTCTGTCGCCTCTGCTCTCAACACGTATATCAAGTGCTCTTATACCGAGGCAAAGCTGCTCATATATATTCATATTCTGACATTTTGAAATGTGGGAAAATTGTACGTATTGAGTTACGCAATCGTGGGTTCCGCATATATTTAAGCGGAGTATTTCTCTGCTGTCCTCAAGTCCGTTCATCCAAGAATTCAGTTTCATAATAAATCACCAAAAACAATATATCATTTTTGTGGAATAATATCAATTGAAAATAATAAGATTATACCTTATAATTTATTATGTATAGAGATTTTTACAGAATCGAGGTAAATGATTTGATTATTTTAGAGGCAAAGGGAAAAATAACCGAGGCGAATAATAAAACAAATCTTATACATAGATTTGACGTACCCGAGGGAGTAAATAAATTAGTAATAAAATATTCCTATTCTCCGAGAATACTTGAGGATAGGGAAAAGGCAGTCAGACTTGTTAAGGAATGCTATGAAAAATACGGAGAAAAAATCATCGGCAGACCGTCAGATGACCTTCCTGTTAAAAATCTTGTTACCCTTTCCGTTGATGAAAACGGAGCCTACAGAGGCGCCGCCCACCGCCACGCAGACAGGCAGGAGCATATTATCGGAAAAGATTTTGCTTCACCCGGATTTCTTAAGGGAGAAATTCATCAGGGAGAATGGGATATTGTATTAAACGTACACAGCGTAAGCTGTGATGTTGATTATCAGATTACTGTGGAAGGAGACGAAGAATAATGAGCTATCTTCCCTGTGAATTACATTGCCATACAGTTCATTCCGACGGAGGCTTTCAGGTTAATGAGCTTCAGCAGGAGGCTAAAAAGGACCATCTTGCACTTATTGCGCTGACAGACCATAATACCTTTTCGGGATATCAGGAGCTTGACGACTCAATAATTCCGACAGTTAAGGGAATAGAATGGACTACATATTACGGCCATATGCTTGTTTTAGGTGCAAAGGAATATGTTGACTGGCGTGACGCTGTGCCCGACAATATTGACGAAAAGATAAAGGCGGTTAAGGCAGCAGGAGGTGTTGTCGGAATTGCACATCCGTATCAGCTTGGCTCTCCCGTATGCACAGGCGGCAGATGGGAATTTAATGTAAGGGACTGGAATGCGGTTGACTATATAGAAATTTGGCATAATGATTTTTCAGCCCTTAAAAGTGAAAATGAAAGGGCAGTTGAAATGTGGACATCTCTGCTTGACAGGGGTTACAGAATTGCGGCAACCTACGGCAGAGATTGGCACAGAAAAGAGGACAGAGGTCATTACGGCTGTACATATCTTGACATTGACGGCTTTGACGAGGCTTCTGCAATCAGAGCAATTAGAATGGGAAGAACGGTTG
>CALYNW010000004.1 GCA_945224895.1 uncultured Clostridia bacterium | reverse complement strand
CCTAGGATCGTGGGCTCGGAGATGTGTATAAGAGACAGCTATTGCGTATATAAAATTACCCTTCTGTCCGAAATTAACAGGAGCAAAAAGCAAAGCGGTTACAATAATAACGGGACCGCTCATCCATAATATGTACGGACGACATTTACCCCATTTAGTGTGGGTTTTGTCAACAATCATACCCATAAGCGGGTCGTTAATTGCGTCCCATACCTTTGTTGCAGAAAGCACAATGCTTGTCATAGCAAGGGACAATCCAAGTACATCAGTGAAGTACATATTAAGTGCTGTACCGATTAAGGTGTAAAGCGTACTTGTACCGAATGGAAGCAAAGAGAACATAATTATCTCTTTAGTGGTTTTGTCTTTGAGTGAAATTTTCATTGATTTTACTCCGCCTTTTTAAAATAACCTTTTTTGTTGATTAATAAGAATAGTCCGTTTATAATGCTTCCGATATAATCATCGGAAATTTCATATTTCGGAACAGCATATTCAGGTATACCCTTAATCGCTGTTTCAAATATCTGACTTAATTTATTTTGCCTTTCAGACTTATAAAAAACAATAACCTCAGGATTAATGCAAACAATTACATTACGGACAATTTTTGCAGGATAGGAGATACCTGTTATATTTTTACGAATATCACTTGTGTAGCTAACCTCTCCCGCAAATCCCGAGCTGCCCTCAAGAATATGTCCGTTTGCCATTTCTCCTACACCGATACCGTTGTGACCAAACTGAACAGTAACAATATTCTTAACATTTTGCTTGCTGACAGCACTTTCTCCGGTAACAGTCAACTTCATATCATTTTGAACAACAACATTAACACCATATTTATTTTCAAGACTTTTCTTAATATCAAATCCATCTAAATTTTTATTATAATACCAGTCAATAATTTTGCCGTCCTTAACAACACCGGGAATTGACAGGCAAACTGTTCCCACGTCAAATATATCAAACGACATATCAATAAGCCTGCAAACTGTTTCATAATAATGATTCATTTCGAAATTAACCGAAAGCTCATTAACACATTTGAATGTAAAATCAAATATTTTGCACAGTAGTTCATTATTATCAACAATTAAAAATACAAAGTATTGGTATCCTTTATTTATTGAATACAGCTTAGCTTTTCTTCCACCTGTAGAATCACCGACATCCCCCTCAATAATCATACCGTAATCAATCCCTTGATTAACGCATTTTTTTACTGTTGTTAATCCGCCGTCAGTGTTATCGGTCAGAGTAGAAATACTGCATTCCCCTTTTTCACGAAGGACCTGTAATATATCAGATAAGTTCTTATTTCTGATACTTTTAAGTGTATCTTGCTCTATCAAAGCATATCCCTCCATACTTTAGTCACAGGGTGTCACAAGTTATTATATACCTTTAGTTTGTAAATGTCAACTATATAAAGCTTAAATACAGAATCGTGAGCCTTAGATACAAAAAAACGCAGCAGACAAAAAGTCTACTGCGTAAATCTTGCTCTATTAAATTTTCAGATTACAGCTCTTCGCAATAATCAAAAATTTCAACAGGTAAATCCTCCTTGTCACAACTAATGGTAAAATAGAAGTTTACATCTGTTGCCTCAGAAAGCTCAGAAAGCATTTCAAAAAACTGAGGAAGCTTCTCATATTCTCTGCCGACAATCTTAAATGTAGCATCAACAAGAACGTCTGTTACATCGTAGTTACCTGCACAGATACCTGCAAGAAAGCCATAAAATGCCTTATGACCGTTAATAAGATAGGTCTCAGTCTCAAGCAAACGAGCCTTTGATGAAACGTCATATGTAAGCTTAGGCTCCTTTTCAACGCAAACTACATTTCCGTCCGAAGCCTCAACGCAAACATTAACCTGTTCAATAAGCTTTTTAGTTTTACCTGATCCTTTATTTCCAATGATAAGCTTAATCATTATAAAATTCCTCCAAGGTGATTTATTTCAATTACATATTAACATATACCGAGACGTTTTTCAAGACTTTCTTTTTCCTTTTCGTAGCCCGGCTTTCCGAGAAGTGCAAACATATTCCTTTTATAACTCTCAACACCCGGCTGATTAAAAGGATTTACACCGAGAATATATCCCGAAACGGCACAAGCTTTTTCAAAGAAATAAATCATATAACCGATTTCCTCAGGGGTAATTGACTCTGCCTCAATAACAAGATTACCTACTCCGCCGTCTGTATGAGCCAAAAGTGTACCTTCTCTCGCCTTTTCATTGACATAGCTCATCGACCTACCGCTGAGGAAATTAAGACCGTCAATATTTCCCTCCTGCTCCGTAATAAGAAAATCGTTTTTCGGATGATTAAATTTAACTACGGTTTCAAACATAAGACCTGCTCCGCTTTCCTGAATAAACTGTCCTACTGAATGGAGGTCAGTTGAAAAAATACAGGAAACAGGATAAAGTCCTTTACCGTCCTTGCCTTCGCTTTCGGCAAATAACTGCTTAAGCCACTCATTAAACATTGCCATACAAGGCTCATATGAAACAAAGCACTCAAGCTTAACGCCTTTATTATAAAAGCAGTTACGTACTGCCGCATATTTGAGAACATCGTTTTCATTAATATTCTCACTGCAAAGTGCATCCTGTGCCTTCTTAGCGCCTGCCATAAGTGCATCGATATCAATTCCAGCAACTGCTATCGGCAAAAGACCAACAGCAGTGAGAACGGAATATCTGCCGCCTACATCATCGGGAACTACAAATGTTTCATAGCCCTGTGAATCGGCAAGCTCCTTTAAGGTGCCCTTAGCTTTATCTGTTGTGGCAAAAATTCTCTTTGCCGCCTCATCTTCAGAATACTTGTTATAAACAAGGTCTCTGAAAACACGAAAAGCAATGGCCGGTTCGGTAGTTGTTCCGCTCTTGCTGATAACATTAACACAGATATCCTTACCCTCGCATATTGATACGATTTCGGTAAGAGCAGAAGGACTGATTGAATTTCCGATAAAATAGACATCGGGAGTATTCTTTCTGAGTGAATTATAGTTAGGAGATGTAAGAGCTTCAATAACTGCTCTTGCGCCCAAATATGAGCCGACGATACCGATTACAATAAGAACATCGGCATTCTCTTTAATATATTCAGCCGCCTTTTTAATTCTTGCAAATTCTTCCTTGTCATAATTAGTAGGTAAATCAACCCAGCCTAAAAAGTCACTTCCTTCACCGCTTTTATCGTGAAGTGTATTAAGTGCTCTGACTGCTTTAGGAGTAATATCTTCAATATCCTTTGCAGTTACAATACTCTCTGCATGCTGTGAAATAAATTTTATAGCCAAAATAATCGCCTCTGTTTCTGTTGGATTTAATAAATTATTTCATCAGAGCAAATATAATACACTATTTTGGAAAAATATTCAACATTTTTTTATATATTACTGAATAAAACTGCAAAAATGTATGAAAAAGTTGTTTTCTTTATGTCTTTATCAGCAGTTAAAGGAACAGACGCCAGCTCCTTTTCTCCGCACTTCACTACGATTTCGCCTAATATGTCACCTGCTTTTACAGGCGCTTCAACCTTTTCCTTTACTCTGTAATCGTATGTAAAATTATCTGTCCCTTTTTTTACAAGCACACTGTCCCCGTCAGGAAAAGCAGGCTTAACAGATTTAACAACACCATTCTTAATTTTTACTGCTTTAATTTTCTTTTCATCAATTTTTATCTTATTAATCTGATAATTCGCAAAACCGTAATCAAGAAGATTTACAGATAAATTAAATCTATCCTCACTTGTATCTGCACCGAGAACTACAGAAACAAGACTGAGTCCGTCACGTGTTGCAGTTGCACAAAGACAAAACCCTGCATTAGAGGTTGTTCCCGTTTTAAGCCCTGTTATTCCGTTATATTTATTTATCAGCTTATTTGTGTTATTTAACTCGGTTTTTCCGTTTCTGAGATAATCAAGCCATATTGTAGAATAGTCCTTTACTAAATCATGCTTCATTACCTCACAGGCAATAACGGCTAAATCATAGGCACAGGAATAATGATTTGTAACACTGTCATCAAGTCCTGTGCAATTTTCAAAGTGAGTATTTTCGAGTCCGAGCTCCTTTGCCCTCTTGTTCATCATATCAACAAAGCCACTGTCACTGCCTGCAATATACTCTCCCAACAATGTGCAGGCATCATTTGCAGAGGCAATTATAACTGCCTTGAGCAAATCGTTTACACTCATTTGCTCGCCAACCTCAAGCCATATCTGAGAACCGCCCTTTGATACGGCATTTTCACTTGCAGTCACCATATCGTTGAGGCTTATTTTACCGTTGTCTATCGCTTCCATAATAAGCAGTATTGACATAATTTTTGTCACAGATGCAGGAGACAAATGCTCGTATGCGTTATTCTCATTAATAATTTCCCCTGTATCCATACACATAAGTATGCTTGATTTTGCTATAATTTCCCTTGCTTCATCTGTTTTTGCATAAATCTCTACAGGCATAGCCGCAAATATTGATAATGATAAAATAAATACTATAATTTTTTTCATACTACCACCTAATAAATACTATTATCTGTATCTTGTTTTAATAACATCTTTTTGATATAATGTACAAAACAACGGCAAAATCTCGGAGGAAAAAATGAAAGCTGCATTCTACACACTTGGCTGTAAGGTAAATCAATATGAAACGGAATATATGGCAGAGCTTTTAAAAAAAGCAGACTTTGAAATAGTAAATTGCAAGGACGAGGCTGACTATTACATAATAAATTCCTGTACTGTTACTGCAACTGCCGACCAAAAAACAAGACAGAATGTCAGAAAATTTAAAAGGTCGCACCCAAATTCCACTGTTATTCTTACAGGCTGTATGCCACAGGCATTTCCGAAGGATGCTGAGAATCTTATTGAAGCCGATATTGTTATTTCAAATAAAAATGACTGCGATATTTTATCTGTTATCAACGAATACAACCTTAATAAAAAACGTCTGATTAAGATAGAGGAGCATAAAAGCGGTGACGCATTCGGCGAATGCTCCATAAATCATTTCAGCGAAAGAATAAGAGCCTTTGTTAAAATTGAGGACGGCTGTGACAGATTTTGCAGCTACTGCATAATTCCGAAATCTCGAGGAAGAGTACGCTCCAAAAATCCCGAAGCACTGAAAAAGGAAATTAAAAGCCTTGCAGATAACGGAATTAAAGAAATCGTGCTTGTCGGAATAAACCTATCGGCATACGGTAAGGGAGAAGACTTTGACATAGTTGATGCCGTTAAAATCTGCGCTGATACCGACGGTATCGAAAGAGTTAGGCTTGGCTCCCTTGAGCCTGACCATATTACTGATAATATTATTGACAGACTTTCTGAAATTAATAAATTCTGCCCCCAATTTCATCTTTCCCTTCAAAGCGGATGCAACAAAACCCTCAAAAGCATGAACAGGCACTACACATCTGATGAATACAAGGAACTTGTTGATAAGCTTAGATATGCTTTTGATGATACAAGCATAACAACAGATGTTATGGTAGGCTTTAACGGAGAAGCAGAAAATGATTTTACTGAAAGCCTTGAATTTGTTAAATCAATAGGCTTTGAAAAGGTACACGTCTTTCCTTACAGTGAAAGAGAAGGCACCGCCGCCTCAAGAAAAGGAGACGACGTTCCTAAAACCGAAAAAGAACGCCGTGCAGGAATCATGATTGAGGAAACGGAAAAAATCAGAAATAAATATATGTCTGACATTATCGGTCAGAAAAAAGAAGTGCTTTTTGAAAGTCTTGTTGACGAAAACACATATCAAGGCTACACTAAAAGCTACATCCCTGTTAGGTATAAAAGCAGTCAGAATATTATCGGAAAAATATTAGAGGTTACAATTTCAGAATGCTATGACGATGAATTCTGCATTGCCGAATAAAGATTATTAGTTTCATCATTATCCTTAAGCGAGCTGTAGGAAAAAATATAATAGCCCTTAACACCGTCAAGCTTTGAAAGATAGGTCACCTGTCTTGCTACAATATTGTTATTTTTTTCAAATTCATTTTTACCAGACTCACCTGCAAATTCGTCCTCCTTACCTTCTTTATAAAGCGGTAAAGCAACATATAGGTCGCATTTTGCGGTTGAGTACCATTTTTTCACGGTTTTCATAAAAGGCTGATTTTCATTTTGAAAGCCGAAATAAATTTGAGGGCAGATATAATCAATATAGCCCTCCTGAGTACACCATTTTTCAACATCGGCATAAAGAGATGAATAATCATTTTCCATATTTGATGCAGGACTGACTCCAAAGGATATTTTATTGTTAATATTCTTTACTGCTTTATAAACCTGCCGGAGCATATTGCTGACATTATCTCTTCTCCAGTCCTGTAGGCTTTTATCTCCCCCATTGTTTATATATGCTTCATATGAATTTTTGTCTATTGAAGCATCCTTTGACGGATAGAAATAATCGTCAAAGCATATTGAATCGACATCATAATTTTCGGCAATTTCCTTTACGCCGTTTACAATCAGCTCGGTTACCTCCTCATCGGCAGGGTTAAAATAAATACCGCTGTCGAGTAAAATTAAATTATCGGTATCCCTCCATTTTACAGCCATATTACTGTCACACAGCTTTGAAAAATCGCTATCACTGCTGACTCTGTATGGATTTATCCATGCTTCAAAGGATAATTTGTACCTGTGGGCGGTGTTAATCATAATTTCCATTGGGTCGTAATCAATGCTCCCGCCCTGAACCTTACAGCAATATGCACTTATGGGAAAATATGATGATTTATAAAATGCGTCTGCATACGGTCTGACGTGGACCGTAACTCTGTTAAAGCCATTAGCAGAAAGCTTTTTAAACGCCTTTGAAATCTCTTTTTTAAATTCGCTTTCCGACTTATCTACAATCATTGAGGAAAGCTCATAATATGTAATCCAAACGGACTTGACATACTGAGGCTGAACTACATTATCAGCTTTATTTTCTATGTTATTCTTAGGTACAGAGCATCCGCAAAGCCCAAAAATCATAATTATGGACATAGAAAAAGAAATAATTTTTTTATACACTTGAACACTTCCTGTTTTTATAGTAAAATATATACGGTGATTGAAATGGAATACAGACTTGGAAATTCATTAAGAGTTAAATCAAGAGGAGAAACCGTTGAGCTAACCTGTCCGCATTGCAATAAAGATGTTAAGTTTGGTGTGTTTTCAAACTTTGAAAGACGTCTTGCACCGAAAATTACATTGCTTGACTGCAATACGGTTTACTTTCTTGTCTGTCCCGAGTGTACATCAATCTATACGGTTGACGAAGCTAAGGGTGACAGCTTTAAAAAAGGCGAAAAGCTATCAATAGGTAACTTTGATTTAAAAACGCTTAAAGAATTTAAGGAAAAGATTTAATGACATACGCAGTTATTTATTTCTGTTTAGTCAGTCTTATATCAATTTTTCTTACCATTGCAGACAAGTACAAGGCAAAGAAAAATAAATGGCGATTACCTGAAAACACTTTGCTTATCGTTGGACTTTTAGGCGGTGCCTTATGTGAATACATCACAATGAGGCTCATTCATCACAAAACCCTGTATAAAAAATTTATGATAGGACTGCCTTTAGAAATAGTTTTGCACATAGCCTTAATAATAATTTTTGTATATTTAAAGACCGCACAGATAATATAGTGCGGTCTTATTTTTTAAAGAATTATACAGATTAAACCATTACATCCCTCATTTATAACTCTCTCAATAGTTTCTCTGAATTTATTTCTTGCGTCTATCGGCATACGATAAAGCTTATTATTAAGTCCTTCGCTGACAAGCTCGTGAAGTGATTTACCGAATATATTTGTATTCCAGATGTCAGAAGGATTTTCCTCAAACTCCTTGAGAAGATACATAACAAGCTCCTGGCTCTGACTTTCACTGCCGACTATCGGTGCAACCTCCGTATATGTGTTGCATTTAATCATATGAATTGACGGCGCCTCTGCCTTTAGCTTAACTCCGTAGCGTCCGCCCTGCTTCATAATTTCAGGCTCACCGAGAGAAAGCTCATTCATTTCAGGCTTAACGATACCGTAGCCCGTTTCTTCGACCTCGCTCAAAGCCTTTGAAAAGCGCTCATACTTATGTCTCATCTGAATAAGCTCTATAAACTTAGACATAAGCTCCTTTTCATTTTTAATTTCAACATTGCAGTTTTCGGAAAGCACCTTATAAAAATAACTGTTGTCAACATAAAGCTTAATGCTTACCATACCTGTTGATAGGTCAAGAGAATTGACACTTACAGATTCAATGTACTCATTTTCCTTTAGTGCATCAGCAAAGGCAGAAACACTCCTGATGTTTGTTATATTTACGGCGTTCTGTCTGATTGATGTGAAAATTGAAGATTTTAGATAATTGTCTTTTTCAAGACTGTTTATCCACGACGGGAAATTAATGCCCACATTTGACACAGGAAATTCATAAAGCACATCTGTAAGCACATCCGAAATCTCCTGCTCAGTAAGCTCAAGGCAGTTTACAGGCACAACAGGAACAGAATATTTTTCCGTCAGCGAGGCACAAAGACTGATAACCGAAGCTGACTTAGGCTCAATGCAGTTCATAAGCACTACAAAGGGCTTGTTAAGCTCCTTTAATTCATTTATTACTCTTTCCTCTGCCTCCTCATATTCATCACGTGGAATAGAGCTGATTGAGCCGTCTGTCGTAATCACAAGACCTATTGTAGAGTGTTCTGTAATAACCTTTTTCGTACCGATTTCAGCCGCCATATTAAAGGGTATCTCCTCATCATACCACGGCGTTCTAACCATTCTCGGCTGGTTCTCCTCAATATATCCCACAGAGCTTGGAACGATATATCCCACACAATCAATAAGGCGAACCCTCATTTTTATATTGTCACCCATACCAAGCTCTATTGCGTCCTCGGGAATAAATTTCGGCTCGGTTGTCATAATAGTTCTGCCTGCGGCTGATTGAGGAAGCTCATCAAGAGCCCTTTCCTTCACAAAGCTGTCGCTGATATTCGGAATTACAAGCGTATCCATAAATCTCTTAATAAAGGTAGATTTACCCGTTCTTACAGGACCTACAACCCCGATATAAATATCTCCGCCTGTTCTTTTGGAAATATCGTTATAAATGTCACTATACATAATCTAACCTCACATTCCGGGAACAAGCAATACTCTTCTGTCATCAATAACATCAGATGTCAGGTCGTTTTCTTCCATAATCAACTGCATTGCCGTTGAAAAGCTTTTGGCTATATCCCAAACATTTTCATTTTTATTAGCAAAATACAATGTCAGCTCCGGAGTATTCATCGCTGATTTTTCTCCGTCATCCTCAATATCCGTCAGGTATTTTACCGTATCGCTATTGTAAAGATAAGCACTGTATTCAAAATTAAGCCTAAGAGAAATTTTATCTGCACCCTTGATAACATAATCATATGACTGCAAATTTGCCATTCCCTCTCCCTCAAGCTCTTTGTCATTAAGAGTGAATGAAAATTCACAGCTTTTTTCAAGATAGCAAAGCTGTGCACTGTCGTCGTAATATACCGCACAGACAAGTGTCTCAATATACATTACCGATTTTTCAATCCTGCAGGAATTAAAATCAGACTTCAAATCGACTATCTTAATAACATTCCTGTCACAGTCAATGCTTATTTCCGAGGTTTTGTCATCGAAATAGAACACAGGATTGCTTTTAAGCTGAATATTTTTACTTTCGATTTTTGCATTATGATGAGGTATGTAAGAGTCGGATATAAGGCTCATTTCAGATATTTCATTAATTTTATAGGTTATCGAAATCTTACCTACCGCCTCAATATCATTAAGCATATTGTTTGAGTCGCTTTTTGCTTTAACATAAAGCTGAGAAACCCTTGAGAATATAAAAGCGGTATCGTTTTCGTCACATTCAGATGTATCGATTATTTTGCTTACGGAAAAAGTATGCAGGCATTTTTCAAGAGAATTATTTTCATTTACATATACTACGGAAATCTCATTTCTGATTTTTACAAGCATTTTATCCTTGATAATTTTTTTATCCTCAACTATTGATGTAACAAATACGTTTATAATATTTTTTATCTGATAGTCATTTTTAACTATCGGAAATGTCTCGTCAAATTCTGCCGAGCAAATTCCCGCATTCTTATCTGTCAGCGATGATATATTAATCTCTCTGATAAATGCATCCTTACAGCCTGATAGACACTTGTAGGGATTTTTACAGTAAACATCAATGCAGACTCCAATGGAGCTATGAACATCAATTCTTCTCTGATTAATAATCCTGTGATTGGAATATTTTGTCTTAGCATCAATATCGGCAAAATAAAAATATTCACAATTCGACAAATCAAAGCATTGATCAAATTCCTCCTCAAATTGACAGGAAAGAGGACAGCCTGCCCTGTCAAGATACAAAATGCTGATAATGCTTTTACCGAAAATTTTAATTCCGTTTCCGGTAAATTCATAGTCGCACACAACATTTTTCACACAGCACTTTGTCAATCTTTCAATATCCTCAAGATACTGAGGAAGATTGAGCTGATAGTCAACATCCATGCTTTCTCTGATTTGCTCCGTCTTTTCATTACAATTCATTGATTTGTATTCTTTGCATAGCTCCATAAAGAATCTCCTTTTCGTTTTCTAACAATTACTATGCAAAGAAAAATCAAGATATGACAAAATTAAAAGTCAACCGAATACTCGATTGCCTTTTATACGTTATTTTGTTTTTACTGATTTTGTCTTACTCCAAGAGGAATAGATCTTTGTCCTTTTGCCGTTTACCTTAACTGTTTTATATGTTCTGACACGAACATAATATGTTTTCTTTGCAGTAAGCTTTGATATTGCTTTTGAATCTGTACTGTTCTTGCTTACAGTTTCGGTTTTCGTTGTCTTTGAGGTAAATTTACTGCTTGTTGAATACTGGATTTGATATCCCGTAGTCTGTGTTGTCTGCTTCTTCCACTTTACAGTATAGCCCTTTGATTTTGCTGTAAGGCTTGAAATTGATGTTGATTTCGGAATTATTGTAAAGTAGAGTGTTTTGCTTCCGCTGTAATTTCCTTTGAATGTAATCTTTACTGCGTACTTGCCTACTGCCTTTCTTCCGCTTGCATACTTAACAGTGTAATCAGTACCGTTCTTCAAGGTCTTGCCATTACTGTCTTTTACTGTTACTATAGGCTTTTTAGCCTTTCCGTCATATGTGTATGTGGTCTTGCTGAGCTTTACGGTTTTTACTGTCGGAGCAGCAGTAGCTGTAGAATCAGGAGTTGGTGTTGGAGCAACATAGTTCGGATTAGCAGCACTGCAAACTAAACAGCTTGGTGAATTGTTACCAAAATTATGACCTGTTGCAGGAATAATTTCCGTGTAGCTGTCACCGCATACTGTGCATGTATATGTTTTTATTCCTGTTGAGGTGCAGGTTGCGTCTTTGGTTACCTTTCCGTTGTCCCAACTATGTCCTGTTGCATTGACATAATTATCTTTATAATTATATCCACAGGTTGCACAAGTATATGTTGTATAACCTTGATTTATACAAGTAGGAGCTGTAACCTTTGAAATATAATTGTGGATATGAGAGTCCTTCTTTACTGTAACTGAAAAACTTCCAACTTCAGTATCATAATA
>CALYNW010000003.1 GCA_945224895.1 uncultured Clostridia bacterium | reverse complement strand
GCATATTTACAAAACTTTGTTTTGTTCTATGCGTAATATGTTTTGACGAGGTACATCTTCCTTCGCAAGAAAACGAAATTCAGTTCCATTTCTCGAAGTCTGCCAGCGTGATGAGTTTTCGGACGGTTTATTGTTTTCTGCAATCAAAAATTATTGTTTTTTAAGAAATCGTAAATACGCTTACTGTTATTGTTGTCACGGTACTCAAAGTACATCGGTGCATTTTCTCTGTCCTTTTCGTTTTCCTCAAAGCCGTTATTAACAAAATACTCGATATCATTAATGAGGGCTTCCTCATCGGTTGACCTGTTGCCGAAAAGGTCTGTTTCCATATTGATATATGAGCCGTGGGCAACCTTGTACATATCGTAGTCAAACTGATAGAAAAGCACGGGCTTGTCCATATAGTAAACGTCCCAGCAAACGCTTGAATAGTCGGTTATCAGCATTGAACATTTCATCATAAGCTCATTCAAAGGCTCCTGCCCCATGGGAATACAGCTTATTCTGTTGCTGACAGCCTCCTTGAAATTGTCAATATAGCCTGCAAATTTCGGGTGGATATAGAATATAAGCCTTGTATTGCTCTTTTCAAGAATATCGTCAAGTCTTTTGCTTTTTAAAAGTGAAGAATACTTTTTGAAATAATCACTGTTTACGAATTCCTCGTCGCTGACCTCCTCAAGCCAAGATCTCCAGGTAGGCATAAGAAGAATGAAACGGTCGTTTTTATCCTCCTTATTTTCAAGAACATCCCATCTTGCAAAGCCTGTGATAGGAGCAGTTTTCTCGTTATAGAGAAGCTCGGAAATTGCAATTTCCTGCTCAACTCTGCCGGTGGTTACAAAGTAGGTCATAGGGATTGTACCCTTCCTGCCGAAAAGCTGATGCACCTGCTTACGTGCAGTAACTCCGTGCTGAAGGAACAGTTCCTTCTTTTTGCCTATTCCTCTTTTAATAAGGCTGGGCTTTGTTCTCCAAGCATAAAGATGTGATTTTGAATCAGAGGAAATACATATTCCCATTGACAAAATGTAAAGCATATGCTTTATGCTCATAAACTGTATAACATTTTTATCATATTTTTTAATATTCTCATAATCGGGAGAACGCTTATCTATAATGTAATAGATGTTTTTGCTTTCCTCCTTAGGCAGAGAATCCATACAGTATTTGAAGAAATAATAGCCGTTATCCTGAGCAAGCTTGCAGAATTTTTCATATACAATCCATATATTTTTTCTTCTGAGAAACAGACCGAAAAGAATATACAGTATATATGCGATAACCTCTTTTCTCTTTACTGCGGCAGTATCATATTCGCTTCTTTCACGGTAGCAGAAATTGATAATGCCCTTTTTGTTGAAATAGGGGAAAATGATGTGGTCCTTACCAACATCGCATTGAGTGTTTGTAAAATAGAATTTCTGCTTAAGGCTTATACCTGTGTAGCCAAGCTTAACAAGCTGGTCCGAGCCGTATTTTTCAACCACCGCTCTAACGTCCCAGTATATTTCCTTCATAGGCATATCGGTGGTGAAATCAAGGCTTGCAACAACTCTCAGGCAGTTCTCCTTTTCCTGAATATTACAGCTGAAGGGAATTTGAATATCCTCAATTACGGAACGGTATTTCAGTACAATACCCTTAAATTTTGCTTTGTTATCCTTTGGCACCTCAACAACAAGAACAAGTCTGTTACCCTTTGCTTTCAACGCTTTGAGCTTGCAGGGAGGATAAATCGCCTCTAAGGCATCCTCCTTTTTGCCGAAATAAAGGGAAAATTCATTAAATTTGTTGAAGAAGGGACTTGACGCAATTTCATAAACAGTAGGTGTTAAATCGTAAAGCTCAAGCATCCTTCTGTTTCTTTCGTTATCGGCATCAATGAGCTTTTTCAAATCTGCGTCAAAATATGCCTTCGGCAGGGTGTAGCTGTCAAACAGGGGCTTTCTGTACGCCTCGGAAATATCGTTTTGATTTTTCTTCGGAATAGACGGAATAACAAGGCATTGCCTGTTCTTTTTCTTGTTAAACGCAATAATTCCTATAACATATTGCTGTTTGTTATATACTATCATTTCCTCAATGAGCTTTTGCAGAGGAATTGTAACTGATTTGGATTTCTTTTCCTCCTCTGAAAGAGGTAATGTTTTAAGAATAACTCTTTTCGCACCGACAACTGCCAATTTCTGAAATTCGTATCCCTTTGCGTTTACGGATACTGTAATTTCCTTGTTGCCGTTTACAACATCCTTTGTCTTAAGATGAACAATATCGCTTTCATCAACTATGCAGTTGTCGTCAAATGCCGATATATTTTCAATATATTCAGGGTCAATATTCAGGTTAGGAAATGTCCTTTGAATTTCACGGCGGTGAACCTTATCCCGTACACTCTTAACGCCTAAATGGCACAGTAAATCCTCGAGGTATGTTCTCGGTGTTGTCATTGTAATGACAACATACTTAAAGGCGTCATTGAAATTATCGTAAAGCTGAGGTCCTACCTCACCCTTAAACCACTTTTTCTCAAAGCAGACAACAGTATTTTCATCTGCATTTTTAGCAATGGAATTCAGATGTGCATACTGATTTACGATTTCGGGATGAATTACCTTTAATCTTTTTTCTTTATTAAACGCATAGTCTTTAATTTCCAAATCTCCCGAATCACCCGTGAACAGCAGGTTAAGAAGCTTTTTGCTGATATCGGGGGAATCGTATTTGAAAAATGTTTTGAAATACTCTGTATCTGTATAGGAATCCGACATAAAGCTTTCGTCGCTTAAAACCCTTGCAAGCTCCTTTTCATCATATATCTGACGGAAAGGAAGAGTAGCAACGTCCATATACATACCTCTGTCGTGCATATATTCATCATAGTCATACATAAAGAGGATAATGGGCTTTTGAGTAATTGAGTAGTCAAAGAATACAGAGGAATAGTCGGTGATAAGAGCGTCTGCACAGTTTAAGAATGAATAGTTATCAACGCCCTGAGGGAACGGCTTTATATGCTTGTACTTTTTAAGGGAGATTGAGTCCTTTAAAATGGGGTGGAAATTTACATAAAACACCTGATTGTCATTGAGCCTTTTGTCAAGCACCTTGAATATTTCTTTTACTCTGCTTTCGTATGCAGAGGTGTTTACATCGTGGTTGCTTGTACCTCTCCAGGTGGGCATATATGCGTAAACAGTCTTGCCCTCTAAGCCAAGCTCTTTTTTCAGCCTTTCGCCATCCTCCTTGTGGAAAAAGATTTCGTTTCTCGGATAGCCCGCCATTACAACCTTGCCTGTATAAAGGTCGTTAAGGTTGTAGTCCTCCATCATTACGTCTCTTGTAAAATCGTTTGGAAATGTAATGTAGTCAGCCTGCAAAAAGTTATGCTGAACATTGTACATTGACTCAATGCCCAGACGCATTTTTTTACCCAGCGTTTTAAGAGGCGTTCCGTGCCATGTCTGAATATAAACCTGCTCCGGTCTTTTTACAAAATAAACAGGAAAGGAGCTGTTGTTGATAAGATATTTTGCGGTGGCAAGAATTTTAGTATACTTAAAGGTGTTGACGTCAATCAGCTTAACGTCAAGCCCGATATCTTCAATGAATTTTTGATGAGCCTTTTTATTTTCCGTGCCGTAATATATCTTATATTTTTCGGGGTAGGATTTCAGTATTTCTCTTACAAGCGCAAGGGAGGAGTCGGAAATATTTGAGCCGTGGAAGGACTCCACTAAAATGACATTGTCCCTTACCCTGCAATGCTTAAAATATTTTCCGTAGTAAAATTTTCTTTTCGGTGTTTTGGAAAACATTCTTGAAATATATCTCAGAATTGTTTTTATAAGTTTAGCTATTCTATCCATTTCTTGCTCCAATTCAAATATACATAGATATATTAATTTTAACATACTTATATATTCTTTTCAAGAATTTAAATGTTTATTTATAAGAAACACTGCTAAATCAAGGACTTTTTGCCAAATGCAACCGTTGGTTGCGAAAAATTTTATGCCGTTGTAAACCGAAATATGTTGCATAAATTTAAACACTTTGCTAAAATAAAGACACAAGAAACAAGGAGGAAAGCATATGAACTTATTAACAGCAACAAGACTTCAGGAGCTTAGAAAAATGAACGGATACAGTCAGGAGGTGCTGGCTGAGAAATTAGGTGTTAGCCGTCAATCTATTTCAAAATGGGAAAGAGCCGAGTCTTCACCCGAAATTGACAATCTTATGGCACTTGCAAAAATTTACGGAATAAGCGTTGACGATTTGTTAAATACTGATAAGGATAAGGTTATTGTTCAGGACCCGAAAAAGAAGGATAAGGATTTTAAAGGAAAAATAAAATCCTTGCTTTCAAAGGCAAATGATTTCGGAATGTACCCGAAGGCTGCAAAGGCACTTTTGATTTTTCCGTTTCCGATTATCATAGTAATACTTTATGTGGCACTTTCTATGATTTTCCATATTTGGCATCCTCTTTGGATACTGTTTTTAACAATACCGATGTATTACAGATTTGCCATTGCCTGCAAGGCTAATAACAGAAAGGTATTTGCACTTTTAATGCCTGTGCCTGAGCTTATTGTTACAATATTCCTGTGCCTTGGTGTTGCCACAGGTATGTGGGGATATTCCTGCCTGCTCTTTATCGTAATACCGCTTTATTATTGGTTTGCCTGCTTTGTTAAGGCATAAGACAAAAGGAGAATTTATATGGATAAAAAAGAAAAAGGCTTATTATCAGTCCTTGCAGTTATATTAATTGTCATAATTGCTGCTGTAATTGCAGTATCAATAGCCGTTGCAGCATGCAAAACATCAGTTAGTAATTCGGAAATTGCCACTGAGCAAAGTGTTAATGAGCCCTCACAGCAGGAAAGTCAGACCTCACAGACACAGGGAAATACTCAGGAGGTAACAAATCAGTCCTCTGTAAATCAGACAAAGATTACTGTTGACGATGCAAAAAATACTGCCCTTAAGGATGCAGGCTTTAATGATGCAAGCACCGTTGTCTTTACCTCGGAGAAGCTTGATTACGATAACGGCAGACAGGTTTATGAAATAGATTTCCACGACGCCAAAACAGAGTATGAATATGACATAGATTCATCAACAGGGGAAATCGTTTCAAGGTCTCAGGAGCCACTTGATTTTGATTAATAAAGCCTAATAAGTTAAAAAAACCGCAGTAATCCGAAAAATGATTACTGCGGTTTTGCTGTTGTTTTAAATTTCTGTAAGTACTACTGTTTCATTAAAATATGCACCGTGTACGTGGATAGGTATTCCCACATTCATAAGGAAGGAGCCTGTTTTTTCAAAATCCTCCCCGTGAAGATGCAGCTTGTATTTTTTGTTTTCGTCAAGTCCGTCAAAGGTAATGGGAATTCTCTTTTTGTAAAATCTTGTTCCTCTTGCGGCAATGAATGCAACGGAACGTGACTTATCAGGTGTGACGTACTGATTCATCAGTATTTCGTCCTCCTCGGCGTCAAGAATTCTGTACAGGTCTCCGAACTGAACAATGTCACGTATTTCCTTATAAAATGCAACATTTCTTTTGCAGATTTCAAGGTCCTCCTTGCTGTAGTTCAAAAGGTTTCCACCGATTCCCAGTGACCCCTGCATAGCAATATTAAATCTGAAATCAAGTGAGCAGGGCTTGTTAATTCCTGCAATGTCGGTTACCCAGGCACGCATTGTTTTGGTAGGTCTTAAAAGAGAATATCCCTTTTGAATGGTCATTCTGTCTATACCGTCTGTATTATCACTTGTCCAAGCCTGGTCATAATGGCTAAGTGCTCCCAAGTCGCATCTTCCGCCTCCCGAGGCGCAGCTTTCGATAGCAATGTCAGGATGACGCTTCTTAAGTGTGTCAACAATATTGTAAACTGCCTTGGTGTGAAGATAATAAAGCATTTTCGGATTTTCAAGATTTTCTGCTCCCGTTTCCGAAAACGGTCTGTTCATATCCCACTTGATATACTTTATATTGTGGTTTGTCAGTAGATTATCAAGCACATTTAGTATGTATTCCTGTACATCCTTTCTTGTCATATTAAGCACAAGCTGGTGCCTTAATTCGCTTGCCTCTCTTGTGTCATAGTGGTATGTCCATTCGGGATGTGCCCTGAACAGGTCACTGTCGGCATTTACCATTTCAGGCTCTACCCACAGTCCGAAGTCCATACCAAAATTATTTACATTCTGTATAAGCTCATCAAGCCCGTTAGGGAATTTTTCTTTGTTTACGAACCAGTCGCCCAAGCCTGCACGGTCGTTGTTTCTCTTGCCGAACCAGCCGTCATCCATAACGAAAAGCTCAACACCCATTTCAGCGGCAAGCCTTGCAAGCTCTGTCTGATGCTTAACATTTACGTTGAATTCAGTAGCCTCCCAGGAGTTGTATAGCACAGGGAGAATTTTGTCGTTAAACTGCTTGGGCAGTACGTTTTCTATGCAAAATCTGTTCATCTGCCTTGACATTTCGCCGAAGCCGTTTGTGTATCCGCAGTAAACAACAGGTGTGTCAAAGCATTCACCCGCCTTGAGGGTATATTCAAAATCAAAGTCGTTCATACCGAGAATTATTCTTGTAATTCCGTACAAATCTCTTGTTGCGCTGACCTTGAAATTCCCGCTGTATGCAAGAGATGCAAAATAAACGTCGCCCTGCTTTTCATCAGCACTTCTGTGAGCAATAAAATACGGAGAGTTATTATGTCCCGATATACCCTTTCTGCTTTCAAAAACAAGACTGCCGCCGTCAAGCAAATCCTCGGTTTGCATAAATTCTGCGCCCCATGCACCATTGGTATTCTTGATTTTATAAGGATTTACACCGGGAAGTGTGAATTCTGCACTTTTGAGTCGCTCAAGGATTATTGGCTCATTTCCCGTGTTTCTTACTGTAACATTTCTTGAAATTATATCTGTATTATCGAATAATGTATAGTTTAAATCATATTCCAGAGAGTATAATTTATCGGCAAAGGTTAGGCATAAGGTATTGCCGTTTATTTCACCTTTGACGAATTTAGGATTAATTTCCCTGCAGCCGTCGGCAAAGGTTGCCTTCAGCACGCAGTCACGGTACATTGTACTGCCGAAAACAGTACATTCCTGCTTCATTTCGTCAAGATAGGTGTGGTTTGAATTTTCGTCGCCCCAATCATTTCCGAAAATGAAGTAGTCATCAATATTACATTTTTTACCCCAGTGTATTTGGCGGTTGTTGCCGTGCCTGTCGACGCCGATAACATAGTGAGTATTTTCCGTTTCAAGGACAAAAATATTGTTTTTTAAATCAAAAATTTTCATAGCCTTCTCCTGAATTTTATTTTCTAAATTAAATTATACACATGGAATTCATTTTGTCTATATATAACAAAATAAAATTTTCTTTAATATTTTGAAAATTTTAAAATTTGCTATTGTTATAATTGGAGTACTATTATATAATAGATATGCTTATTTTTGATATTATATATTTTTAAATAGTCGCAAGTATAGTGAAAGAGAGATTTTGTTATGATTTTTTCAAGAGATTTAGGTATTGATTTAGGTACTGCGAATACAGTTATCTGCGACAAAAAGGGCAGAGTTATTATAAGAGAGCCGAGCGTTGTGGCAGTAGATGTTAAGTCGAAAAGAGTTCTTGCCACAGGTGATGAGGCAAAGGCTATGATAGGCAGAACTCCCGGCTCAATCGTTGCGGTAAGACCGCTTCAGGACGGCGTTATTGCGGATTTTGATATGACCTCCGATATGCTCAGAAGCTTTATTTACCGTTCAAGCAGAAGAAATCTTTTTACAAAAACAAGAGTTGTTGTAAGCGTGCCCAGCGGTGTTACCGAGGTTGAAAGAAGAGCGGTAGAGGACGCAGTCAGATCTGCAGGTGCTCAGGAGGTTGAGCTTATTGAGGAATCAATGGCGGCGGCTCTTGGCTCAGGACTTCCTGTTTTTGAGGCAACAGGCTCAATGATAGTTGATATCGGCGGAGGCACCTGTGACGTTGCAGTTATCAGCCTTGGCGGAATTGCGGCTTGCAGAAGCATAAAGGTTGGCGGTAATGCCTTTGACGACGCCATTGTAAATCATATGAAAAAATCTCATAATCTTCTTATCGGCGGAAATACTGCCGAGGATATTAAGCTGAAAATCGGCTCTGCATCATCATATGACGGTGAGGGCGCTATGGATGTTAGGGGAAGAAATCTTGTAGACGGTCTTCCTAAAAGCGTAGAGATAACCTCTCAGGAAATCAGAGAGGTTTTGGCAGAGCCTGTAGGTCAGATTATTGCCGCTATTAAAGAAACTCTTGAGGTTACACTTCCTGAGCTTGCGGCAGATATTATCGACAGAGGTATTTACCTTGCAGGCGGAGCAAGTCAGCTCAGAGGGCTTGCAGATTTAATTTCAAAGGAAACGAAGATTGCAGTTCACATTCCCGAAAAGCCTCTTGACTGTGTTGCAATCGGTACATCAATTAAACTCAGAAGGGCGCAGTAAAAATGAAGGACCTTTTTAAAAGCAGTCGTTTTAAGTTAATAGTCAGCATAATAGTTCTTTTACTGCTGGGTATGTTTATCAGCGCTGCAAACGGACACGGTGAAACTGCTCAGTCGGGAATAGTGGGAACTGTTTTTGCCCCTGCCCATTGGGTGGCAAGCAAAATTTCAGACGGTATTGACGTTATTTCCGAAAATGCAAAGGGTAATGCTGAATACGAAAAAAAGATTGATTCTCTCCAAACACAGCTTGGAGAGCTTCAGGAGCAGCTTGCTGATTATAACAATTTAAAGGCTCAGAACGAGCTTTACAAGGAGGCTCTTGAGCTTAAAGAGGAAAACAAGGATTTCAAATTTACAGAGGCTTCTGTTATAGGCAGAGACAGTGCAAATCCATACTGTACATTTACTATCAGCAAGGGAACGGCTAACGGTGTCAAGGACGGAAATGCCGTGTTATACGGTAAATATCTTGTGGGAATAATAAAGAAGGCATATCCTACCTATAGTGTGGTAAGCTCTGTTATTGACCCTGATTTTTCCGTTTCGGCATATGATATAAGCACAAACGAGTTAAGCTATGTTACAGGCAGTGCCGATTTGGCAGAGGAGGGCTACTGTAAATTTGAAAATCTTGATTCGGCTACTAAAATTTCCTACGGCTCAATTATCGCCACCGCAGGTGTAAGCTCAAAAATGCCAAAGGGTATAATCATAGGAACAGTTAAGGATATCAGCGACGAGGCTACTAATATATCCACCTATGCGTCTGTTGAGCCGGGTACTGATATTAAGAAGCTGGACAAGTGCCTTGTTCTTGTTGACTACGGTGAAGAAAGCGGTGAGGGCAGTAATGACTAAAAAGCGGAAAACAGCTAAATATGTCAGCTTCTGCCTGATAATACTGCTTTGCGATTTATTGCAGAATACAGCGGGACTTTTCCCTGAAATAAACGGTGCAAGATGCTTTCTTCTTTTGCCTGCTTCAATAATACTTTCTATGGGTGAGGATGAGAAGTACGGAGCGTTAATGGGGCTTTTTGCAGGACTTTTGTGGGATATTTCCTCGGGAGTTCATATGGGCTTTAATGCAATTTACATAATGCTTATGTGCTTTTTCTCCTGCGCCTTAGTAACCTATATCGCAAGAAATACGTTTATCACAAATATGATTTGTGCGGTTTTAACCACAGGTGTTTATTGCCTTTTGTACTGGCTGTTCTTCATTATCATTAAGGGTGTTGACGGGGGAGAAATGACCTTGTTTACGTTCTATATTCCCTGTATGCTTTACACCTTTGTTATCACACCGATTTTGTGGCTTACACTAAAGCCTGTAAAGAAAAAATTTGAATACAGAGAATTACCTGAAATATAAGATTTATTAACGTTAAAGGAGGTTTGTAATGAAAAGCAAATATAAAAGCAGCAGAAGTATTATTGCGCTTATTCTTGTGCTTGCAGTAGTTTTTGGCTTTGCAGCAGACCTCTATATGATTCAAATTCGTGATAACGAATATTATTCCGAGCTTAACAATACCGAGAAAAAATATGTAGTTCCCATTGAAGCCGCAAGGGGCGAAATTGTGGACAGAAACGGTAACGCCCTTGTTACAAACAGGCAGGGTAATTCCGTAATACTTAACGCAGTTTATTTTCCTGCCGCTGACACAACCGAAAATAACCGTAAAAGAAATGAGATTATCTATAATCTCATAAAGCTTTTTGAGGCTAACAAGGAGAAATATGCAAATAATCTTCCTTTAAAAGTAGATAAAAAGGGCAATATTAAATTCAAGGGAAAAAAGGAAGACATTGCCGCAATGAAAAGTGCCGATATGCTTAATCTTCAGCCCTATGCGACGGCTCAAAACTGCTTTGACGCAATGCTTGAAAAATACGAAATAGAGGGCTATGACGATAAAACGGCTCTGAAAATCGGCAATATCAGATACGAGCTTACAAGGCTTCTTTTTTCCTATGAAAATCCTGTTACCATTGCAGACGATGTAAGCGACAAAACAATCGCAAAAATCAAAGAGGATAAGGAAACCTATCTCGGTGCCGATGTCAGCGTTGTTGCCTACAGAGAATATGTTGACTCCACAGTTGCTCCTCATATTTTAGGAACTGTCCGCAAAATCAATGCCGAGGAGTACAGCGAGCTTAAGGACGACGGCTATAAAATTACGGACCAAATAGGCGAGTCGGGTATTGAAAGGGCTATGGAGTCGGAGCTTAGAGGTACCGCAGGAGAGCTTACAATTACTGTGGGCAGAGACGGTACAATAACCGAGGAGGTAACAAAAAAGCCTGTTCAGGGAAATACGGTTGTCCTTACCATTGACAGAGATTTGCAGATTTTGGCTCAAAATAAGCTTAAAGACGTTTGCAACAGCGTAAGCATACTTTCCTCAGCAGGAGCAGTTGTTGTTGAGGACTGCAACAGCGGAGACGTTTTAGCTGCCGCATCATATCCAACCTTTGATTTAAAAGACTATTACGATAAATATGATGAGCTTGCCTCAAATCCGAGAAATCCTTTGTGGAGCAGATTTGCTCTGGGAACATATGCCCCCGGTTCAACCTTTAAGCCGGTGGTGGCTTGTGCTTCTCTTGAGGAGGGCGTAATCAGCGACGATACAATATTTACCTGTACAGGTAATATGACATACAGAAAACAGGAATTTAAATGCTTACATGGTAAGGCTCACGGCGGAGAAAATGTTAAAACCGCCCTTAAGGATTCCTGTAACCTTTTCTTCTACAACTGTGCTATGAGGCTGGGTATCGGCAAAATGGATGAGTATGCGAATGCATTTGGTCTCGGTGAAAAGACCGGAGTTGAAATTGCAGAGGCGTCAGGTATGCTTGCTTCTCCCGAAAACAGAGAAAAGGCAGGCGGAATTTGGAATGCAGGTGACACACTTCAGGCTGCAATCGGTCAGAGTGACAACCTTTTTACGCCGCTTCAGCTTGCTAATTATTGCTCAACCGTTGCCAACGGCGGAACAAGATACGAAATGCACTTTGTAAAATCAATTATTTCCGCTTCAACAGGCTCTGTGAATGAAAATAGCAAAACAGTTGCCGATACGGTAGATTTGAGCCAAAGCACACTTGATGCGGTTCATCAGGGTATGAGGCTTGTTGCTACTCAGGGCGGACCTTATCTTGTTTTCAATCAGATTGATACAAAGGTTGCCTGCAAAACAGGTACGTCAGAGGTAAAGGTAAACGGAGCAAAAAGAAATAACGGATTTCTTATTACCTATGCTCCGTATGACAAGCCGGAAATCGCAGTATCTTCTGTAGTCGAGCTTGCCGGCTCAGGCTCGGAAACGGCAGAAATAACGGCTCAGATTATTGATTATTGGTATCAGAATAACACCGACGCAAAGACTAACCAAAAGGTGGGAACAATTCTGCCGTAAAATTCCTTAATTTCGGTTGAATAAAATTTTAATTTATGTTAAAATAACCACAAATATTGCATTTTTATGCTTTATATATACAAGAAGGAGGAATTCTATTATGAATATAGCACTTATAGCCCACGATGCAAAAAAAGAGCTTCTTGTACAGTTTTGTATTGCATACTGCGGAATTATCAGCCGTCACGAGGTTTGCGCAACAGGTACAACGGGAAAGCTTGTTTCGGAAGC
>CALYNW010000002.1 GCA_945224895.1 uncultured Clostridia bacterium | reverse complement strand
AGCCCTGTTGTTCCCACCAATATAAAAAAGACACCCTTGCGGTGTCTTTTTTATATTCAATGAGTATAAAGGGCTCGAACCTGTGACAAGCTGCTCCTCGTCGTCACAAACTCTGTATCGTTCGCAACAGCTTTTTTCAAAAGCTATTGGCTCACTCGCTCCGTTGCTCCTCCTCTCCCCAAAAACGAATTTGGGAGAAACAGGCTAACATCCACGTCCCCCTTTGTCACTACGTGACATTTCCCCACACTGTGGGGGAATCTTCAGGGGACTGTTTCGTAGCAGGTTAGTTACTCTGAAAGCCCTGTTGTTCCCACTTAATAAAATAGGCTCGAACCTGTGACAAGATTTTTTGCTATAAACTACAGCTTTTTAATTTGATTGATTAATCTTTCATCATTGATGCTTGAATTCGATATTTCTATTTCAAAATAAGAATTATCCTTTACAAAGCAAAGTGAAATACTGTTTTTACCATAAAGTCCGGTTATGTAATATCCATCAGTTATTTCCATTTTGTTACACATTGATTCTTCAATTTCATTCCAAGTAGCATTATTAGTTCTTATGGGCTTTCTTTGCTCATAATACATCTTTACAACGTCATAACTGTTTGCAGTTACACAATCTGTATAAACAATATTGTATTCATCACCGATGCCGTCAAAGTATGCCGAGTAATTTTCGATGATTATATCGTTTGTATCTTTTATTGTTATCTGTGTTTCGTATTTATTGTTAAAGAAAGCGGTATAGTCTACGTAATTGACAGTATCAACAGGAGTATCAAAAATCTCAATAATTTTGCTATCATCCATTTGTGCCATTTCTATTGAACAGCCGATCACAAAAGAAAATGACATGCAAATTATTATAGCTTTCAAAACAGAAGCTTTTTTCTTTAATGCAACACTCACTACGACTGTAACAGTCCAAATAATAAATGCCCCTATAAAAATCAATGAGCATATACTTAAAAAACTGATTTCGTTTTTATGTAAATAAAAATCAAGAACATTTTTATATTGTTGAAATGTAAAATAGAAAATATATATTTGATATGCAAAGACAATGGTGATTATAAGCTCCATAATCAGTTTTGCATATTTTTTTATTTTTAGCCTTTTTATTATTTGCTTATCATTGCTTTCCTGCTTCGGCAAACGCTCACCGTTTAACAGTTCACCAACACTTACACCAAGAACCTCTGATAAAGATACAAGAATTGATACATCGGGTATACCTCTGCCGGTTTCCCATTTGCTTACAGCTTTATCTGTTACAAATAGCTTTTCGGCTAATTCCTTTTGATTCATTCCTTTTTCTTTTCTTAGTTCGGAAATAAAGCTTCCTATCTTTTTGTTATCCATAAATATCACATCCTTTAACACAAATGTAATATGTGCCGATAAAAAAGTCACCCTACGGAAAGTAGAACACCTTTAAAAACTAATTATATGAGCTTTAAAATGTAAAAACGGCAAAAATATATTCTGCCGTTTTCGTTTTTTATTATGTGTTTATCAGCTGAAAATCAGCAAATCATACCGCCTTCAATCCAACTCATTACCGACGGATATTCCTCTTTATAATTATCAAGCTGTTCGTGGTTTGTTTCAACAAAAGCCTGAAGCTCCTCGGAATCCTCAAAGTCAAATGTAAAATCCTGTTCAAAGGCATAGGTTGCGGTAAACATACAATCAAATAAATCGTCAGCTGAAAATTCTTCAAGCATTTTGTCTGCCGTTATTTCGGTAAAATAGTCAAGAGCATTTTTGACAGTCAGCTCAAAATCGTCCTCGTCTACATCTATATTTTCGTTTCCCTGACAGTAGTTTAATATTTCATCTTCGCTAAAGCCTGCCGATTCGCAGTAGTCAAGTATATCCTCGAAGCCTGTTTCGTTTACCTCATCATAAAGCCTGTAAACAAATTCACCTAAAAGATTTTGCAGAGAAACAGCCTTTATAATAGCATCAATTTCGTAACCTTCTTCATCTGTTATTACATATCCGCTTTCCTTGAAGCTGTCCCAAATTAAAGTGTAAAAGCATTTATGAGTTTCATTTTCCGAAAAAATAGCGTCGTCAATAAATTCGTCAATATTCATAATAGTCTCCTTAAACATCTTTTTTGCTTTCGTATATTGTAACCCATAAGTTATATATTTTCAATATTGCATTGTAACTTTATATAAGCTATAATAAAAAAGATTGGAGTGATTTATTTGCAGTTTACAATTACAAGCGGAGAAAGCAGTGCTGTTTTAGGCTTAGAGGGTGCACAGCTTAATTCTCTGAAAAAGGACGGCAGAGAATATCTTTGGCAGGGTAATCCTGATTTTTGGGCAGGACAGGCTCCTGTTTGCTTTCCCATTACAGGTGTTATTCCCGACGGAAAATCCTTTGCTTTTGGTAAGGAATGTAATATGAAGCGCCACGGTGTAGCAAGAATTAATCCTTTTGATGTTTTTGAAAAGTGCAAAAACAGTGTAACCTTTATCCAAAAAAGCTCAGAGGAGACAAAAAAACAGTTTCCGTTTGACTATGAGCTGAAAATTAAATATACCATTAACGGTGATACTGTTACAAATGAGTATATAATAACTAATACGGGAAATGAAAAATTGCCTTTTGTAATAGGCGGTCATCCTGCCTTTAACTGTCCCGTTGATAATGATGAGGCATTTGAGGATTACAAGGTTATTTTTGATAAAAATATAACCGAGCCTTGCTTAAGGCCGGACCATCACAGCGGACTTGTTGACACGAGTAAAAAATATGATGTTATGCAGGGAGGCTCTGTTCTTAATCTTGAACACAGTCTTTTTGAAGAAAACGACGCTTTGATTTTTGAAAGCTGCCCTGCAAAGTCGGCAACATTAATCGGCAAAAACGGCAGGGGAATTATGATAGAATTTCAGGATATGAGAAATCTTCTTATATGGTCTGCCGTTGGAAATGCTCCTTTTGTTGCCCTTGAGCCTTGGACAGGTATTTCAAGCTGTCTTGACGAGGACGGTATATTTGAGCATAAAAGAGGAATGACAGTTCTTGATGCAGGGGAAACTGTTTCTTTCAAATTTAAAATAACAATGATTTAATTCTCTGTATACATACTGTTAATAATATGGTGATAATATGAATTATGGATTTTTCAGAGTCGCTTCGGCATCACTAAAGCTGAAGGTGGCTGACCCCGATTTTAACAAAGCCAAAATTATAAAAGCCATTGATAAGGCTTGCAATGAGGATGTAAGGCTTCTTGTAACTCCCGAGCTTTCAGTAACAGGCTATACCTGTGCCGATTTATTCTTTACAAAGGCTCTTCAAGGCTCCTCACAGAAGGCTTTGACTGAAATTGTAAATTACACAAAGGGTAAGGATATTTGCGTTGCTGTCGGTATGCCTGTACCGTTTTATAACAGCCTTTATAACTGTGCCGTAATTATTCTTGACGGTAAAATACTGGGAATAGTTCCAAAGATTCATTTGGCAAATTATAATGAGTTTTACGAAAAACGCTGGTTTGCATCGGGTGATGAATTTAAATCCTGCCAGCCAATAAATTTCTGTGGCTTTGATACAATGATAGGTCAGCAGATATTTGATTTAGGTGGCGGTGCAGTTTTAGGTGCGGAGCTTTGTGAGGATTTGTGGGTGCCCTGTCCTCCAAGCGGTAGGCTTACCTGTCACGGTGCAAATGTTATTATTAATCTTTCTGCAAGTGATGAATACGTTTCTAAGGCTGAATACAGACGTAGTCTTATTTCAAATCAGTCTGCAAGATGTATTTGTGCTTATGTATATGCCGGTGCATCTGTTTTTGAAAGCACAACCGACCTTGTTTTCAGCGGTGCTACTGTTGTTGCCGAAAACGGTGCAGTTATTGCAGAGGGAGAAAGATTTACAAGAGAAAGCGTTTTAACCTGTGCCGATATAGATATTGAAAAGCTTAACAGTCAAAGGCAAAGTAATATGTCCTTTGAAAATAGAAGTGATGAAATAGGCTTTTCCGTTAATGCAGTAGAAAATGAAAGCAACGATTTGAAATATCGTTTTGTTGACCCTCATCCATTTGTACCCTCTGATAATGACAGCAGGCGTGAAAGATGCAAGGAGATTTTCTCAATACAGGCGGCAGGACTTGCAAAGCGTATCGAGCATGTAGGCTCAAGAGGTGCAGTCGTAGGTATTTCAGGCGGACTTGATTCTACCCTTGCGTTGCTTGTGTGTGCACAGGCAATGAGGCTTTTGGGCAGACCTAACAGCGATATTTTAGGTATAACAATGCCGGGCTTCGGTACTACCGACAGAACGTATCAAAACGCTCTTGACCTTATGAAATCACTTGGCGTAACCTATAAGGAAATCAGTATTAAGGATGCTTGTATTCAGCATATGAAGGATATTGAGCACGATGAAAGCGTTAAGGATATAACCTATGAAAATACTCAGGCAAGAGAACGTACTCAGGTGCTTTTTGATATGGCGAATAAGCACGGTAAATTGCTTGTAGGTACAGGTGATTTAAGTGAGCTTGCTATGGGCTGGTGTACCTATAACGGCGACCATATGTCAATGTATGGTGTTAATGCTTCGGTACCCAAAACCCTTGTAAGATATCTTGTAAAGTATGTGGCTGATTTCAGCGATAAGGCTACTGCCGATATTCTTTATGACATTCTTGATACACCTGTTTCTCCGGAGCTTCTTCCTCCTGATGAAAACGGTAAAATTGCACAAAAGACAGAGGATAATATCGGTCCCTATGAGCTTCACGATTTCTTCTTGTACAATTTTGTACGCTTTGGCTTTGATAAGGAGAAGCTGTCATTTCTTGCAGTTAAAGCCTTCGACGGCAAGTATGATAAGGTAACCGTTGATATGTGGCTTGGCGTATTTATGAAAAGATTTTTTATCAGTCAGTTTAAGCGCTCCTGTATTCCCGATTCTCCTAAGGTAGGCTCTGTTTCGCTTAGTCCGAGAGGTGACTGGAGAATGCCCAGCGACGCTTCATATAACTGTTTTATTTAAAATGTAAAGGTGATACTTATGAAAAAAATATTAGCTGTTTTAATGGTTTTATCAATGATTTTTGCTTTGTCTGCCTGTGCTTCAAAGGAGTACAAGGACACAGTTGTAACTATTCCCGTAACTGACGAAAACGGAGAAGAGGTAACCGACAAGGAAGGCAAGGTTGTTACCGAAATTGTAACAGAGGAGTCAACTGACGGTGAGTCCTCAAAATCAGAGGAAAGCAGTAGCTACGCTGAGAGCAGCAGTAAGGAAACAACTAAAAAAAGCACAAAGAAAACAACAACGGCAAAATCGAATTCCAAGAACAAGACTTCATCATCTGTCAAAAATTCAAACGGCTCCTCTGATAAAACAACCTCAGCAGATAAAGAAGCCGTAAAGGAAACTGAAAAAACAACAACAGAGACAACAACCGAAAAGCCTAAAAAGCGTAAGGTGTCTGTTAAGATAGTTCTTCCGTATTATAATGACCTGGAAACAAAATTAAGCGTAAGCTATAAGACAGATGATGATAAAAAATATACACGTCTTGAATTTGAAAATCCTGAGAACAAAAAGGAAAAGCTTACATATGAAACGGTTAAGCTTGACGGAAAGACGGTTAAAACATATGACCTTGGTGAAATGAAGGGTGATGTAACCGTTAAAATCGGTATGACCGGAGTAGATATTACCGATGAAACAATAATAATTCCTGCATCTGAAAGCACAGGAACAATTACTCCCGTAACAGGCATTGAAATGATGCAGGGAGAAGATTTTTAAATTATTTGAAATATTGAAAGCCGCTTGAACTTGATTGTCAAGCGGCTTATTTTAAAAGATAAATTTGGGTTTGGCAGGCTCAGCCTGCTGAATTATCCCAAGGCCACGGGTCATTCAGCCAATCATCGCTGTTGTATCCGTTTAAGGTAAGGGGACCGAATTCCTTTTCAAATTCCGCCTTGACTGCTTCGTATTTCTTTTTGTAAGAATTAAGAAGCTCAAGTGCCTCTTGGTCGTCTGGGTGGGTATCGCAGAAAAGACGGCACTCGTACATAGCAAAGCCCAATGCGGAAAGTCTTTTCAAAAGCTTGCTTTTACTCATACCTTTTTCACCATCTTTCCCAAAAACGGTTTATTAAGCGCCGGAAACAGCGTTCCGTTTTGAAGTGCTTTGTCTGCATCGTATGTCACAAGCTCCAGCTGTAAAGGTACATAAGCCATTGTTACAGATGCGTCATCGGGAAATGCAGGCCTTTTTTCCTTTTTCAGAAAGCTGGGCTTGAAAAGGTCAACATAATCGTCCATATATAAGCTCCTTTCATATCTTTGTAAATTCTCTTTATGCTTTATTCTATGAGCAATTTTTTGTTTTGACAAAAAGCCAAGAAAAAAATTCTACATATAATGGAATATGATGTTTAAATTCAATAAGATATGGCAATCATATTTGTGAGATGTAAAACATCATATGCTTATATGAAGGTGATTTAATTGCTTATTAAACGAGGCGAGATATATTATGCTGATTTAAGCCCTGTAGTCGGCTCGGAGCAAGGCGGGGTAAGACCGGTACTTATCGTTCAAAATGATGTGGGAAATAAGTATTCTCCAACGGTAATTGCCGCCGCCATTACCTCACAGAGAGATAAAACAAATTTGCCTACTCATATTGAGGTTGATGCTGTAAACTGCGGATTATCAAAGGACAGTGTTGTGCTTCTCGAGCAGGTGAGAACTATTGATAAGCGCCGTTTGCGTGAAAAAATGGGAAGCCTTGATACCGACGATATGGGAAAGGTTAATCATGCATTAAGCGTCAGCTTTGGTCTTTAGCAAAATATATTTCGCAGTCCTTTTCTGTACATTATCTGTACAGTGTAAGGACTGTTTTGTTTTTATTATTGTTTTATTTTTTTAACTGTGATATTATATTGTAAGAATAATATTTACAGGAGATTTAATATGAACAGAATTGCAGAATTTGAAAAGGTATCCTTTGAACAGTTTGAAAAGGACTGGCTTAAGAATTTTCCCGAAACGGAAAATGTCAGAGAAATTTACGACAGTATAAAGCTTCCTAAAAGAGCAACCTCAGGCTCGGCGGGCTATGATTTTTATGCACCGACACAAATTACCTTTGAAAAAGGAAAATCAACCCTTGTCCCTACAGGCATCAGGTCAAAAATTGATGAGGGCTGGGTGCTTTCAATTTATCCCCGTTCAGGTCTTGGATTTAAGCACAGATGTCAGCTTGATAACACTGTTGGCATTATTGATTCCGATTATTACAATTCCTCAAATGAGGGACATATTATGATAAAGATAAGCTGTGACGCCCATGATGAAGGTCATACTGCCGTTGTGGAGGCAGGAGACGGCTTTGCTCAGGGTATTTTTACACAGTTTGGTATTACGTATGATGATAATGCAGACGGTGTAAGAGACGGTGGCTTTGGCTCTACCACAAAGAAATAATGGATAAAAAAGAAAAGCTTTTATCTAAGCCTTTAAACGTCTGCTTACTTGCGATGATTTGCTGTGCCCTTTGGGGCAGTGCCTTTCCCTGCATCAAAATAGGCTATTCGCTTTTTTCCATTCAGGGCGGAGATTATTTTTCGCAGATACTTTTTGCAGGAATTCGATTTACTCTTGCAGGAATTTTAATTATCGCTTTCGGTAGTATTATTTCTAAAAAATTTCTTTTTCCAAAGAAAAGCTCCTTTGCAAAAATATCTGTTTTATCCCTGTTTCAAACTATTTTGCAGTATATATTTTTCTATATAGGATTGGCGCATACAACAGGGACTAAAAGCTCAATAATAAACAGCGTCAGCGTTTTCTTCGCCGTTATTATTTCATCCGTTATATTTAAACAGGACAGGCTGACTTTGAAAAAAGTTATAGGCTGTGTAATAGGCTTTCTCGGAGTTGTTATAATTAATTTCAGTAATAGCGGAGGCTTTGATTTCAACTTTAGATTTTCAGGTGAAGGCTTTATTGTAATTTCTTCTCTGTCATATGCTTTTTCCTCTGTGTTTTTAAAGAAATTCAGTGAAAGTGAAAATCCTGTTGTCTTAAGCGGATATCAGTTTGCACTTGGCGGAATTGCCATGACTGTTTTCGGAATTGTGCTTGGCGGTAAAATTACGCAGGCTGATTTTAAAGGTATTGTTCTTCTTATTTATCTTGCATTTATTTCCGCCGCCGCTTATACGCTTTGGGGTATTCTTCTTAAGTATAATGACGTTTCAAGAGTAGCCGTGTTCGGCTTTATGACTCCTGTGTTTGGTTGCCTGCTTTCGGCAATCTTTCTTAAAGAGGAAATAACGCAGACTGCTTTTCAGATAATTCTTTCTCTTTTGCTTGTCTGCTTAGGCATTTATGCCGTTAATTCAAAATCAAAAAATAAAGTTTTAAAGGAGACTTAAAAATGATTGACAAAACTACTGTCCACAAATTAAGCTACGGTCTGTTTGTCCTTACTGCAAAGGATGGCGAAAAGGACAACGGCTGTATAATCAACACCGCTATGCAGGTTGCTGACAGCCCTGTAAAAATCGCCATCTCCGTTAATAAGAAAAATTACACCCACGATATGATTAAGAAAACCGGGGAGTTTAATTTATCTGTTTTGACGGAAAATGTACCGTTTTTCGTATTTCAGCATTACGGCTTTAAAAGCGGAAGAAACGAAGAAAAAATCGTTGGCGAAATGAAAAGAAGTGAAAACGGTATTGTTTATCTTACGGAATTTGCGAACGCTTTCATTTCCTGCAAGGTAGTTGAGGAGGTTGATTGCATTTCTCACACAATGTTTATTGCCGAGATTACCGAAAGCCAAGTCCTGTCAAACGAAAAATCAGTTACCTATCAGTATTATTTTGACAACATCAAGCCTAAGCCTGAAAAGCCAAAGAAAAAGGGCTATGTATGTAAAATTTGCGGTTATGTATATGAGGGTGATGAGCTTCCTGAGGATTTCATTTGTCCAATATGCAAGCACACTGCGGCAGATTTTGAACCAATAGGATAATATATAACCAACGAGGAAATTATGAAAGCAAAAATAACTTTAGCAAAAGAATTTCAAATAGGCAAAATTGATAAAAGAATTTACGGCTCCTTTGTTGAGCACTTGGGCAGGGCGGTTTACGGCGGTATTTATGAGCCGTCACACCCTCTCGCTGACAGCGACGGATTCAGAACCGACGTTATTGAAATGGTAAAGGAGCTGAATGTTCCTATTGTCCGTTATCCCGGCGGTAATTTTGTGTCCGGCTACAACTGGGAGGACGGCGTCGGACCTGTGGAAAGCAGACCTAAGCGTCTTGACCTTGCTTGGGGAACGACCGAGCCTAATACCTTTGGCACTAACGAGTTTATGAAATGGTGTCAAAAGGCGAATACGGAATGTATGATGGCAGTAAATCTGGGAACAAGAGGTCCTGATGAGGCAAGAAATCTTGTTGAATATACTAATCACAAGAGTGGCTCCGCTTGGTCTGATATGAGAATTAAGCACGGATACAAGGATCCTTGGAATGTTAAGCTTTGGTGCCTTGGAAATGAAATGGACGGCAGATGGCAGATGGGTGCAAAAACAGCGTCTGAGTACGGTAAGGTAGCCCTTGAAGCATCTAAAATGATGAAATGGACTGACGGTTCTATTGAAACTGTTTTGTGTGGCTCTTCAAGCAGAAATTCACCTACATTCGGTGAATGGGAGGCAACCTCTCTTGACATTGCCTATGACAGTATTGATTACGTTTCTCTCCACCAGTATTACGGAAATCATACTGATGATACACCGTCATTTTTGGCTCTTACACTTGAGCTTGACGAGTTTATCCATTCTGTTTTATGTGTTTGCGACTACATAAAGGCAAAGAAAAGAACAAATAAAACAATCAATCTTTCTTTTGATGAGTGGAATGTTTGGTATCATTCAAATAATGCTCCATATGAAAGATGGTCTATGGCTCCGCCAAGGCTTGAGGATATTTATAATTTTGAGGATGCCCTTCTTGTTGGTGCAATGATGATAACACTTCTTCGTCATTGTGACAGAATCAAGATTGCCTGCCTTGCACAGCTTGTAAACGTTATCGCTCCGATTTTTACTCAAACAGGTGGCGGCATTTTTAAGCAGACTATTTTTTATCCCTTTGAGCATCTCAGTAATTTCGGTAGGGGTGTGGCGTTAAACCCGATCATTTCCTGCCCAAAGTATGACTGCAAGGACTTTAGCGATGTTCCTTATCTTGAGGCAATAGCAACCGTTGATGAGGAAAAGGAGGAAATGACTCTTTTCTGTGTCAATAAATCCCTTGATGATGACGCCTTGCTTGAAATAAACCTCCTTGACCTTGAGAATTACAAGCCATTTGAGTTCGTTTCAATGGACGGTTACGGCGCAAAGGATGAAAACGGCTTTGATAAGTCTCCTGTTAAGCCCCATAAAAATGAGCTTCCCGAGGTTGACGGTGCAACCGTAACGGCACATTTACAGCCCTTTAGCTGGAATGTTATAAGATTTAAAAGGAAATAATATTTAAATGTATAAATATAACTTTGACATTGTATAAATATTATGTTAAAATAAGACATCGTATTTTTTGCGGTGCCTTATTTTGTTACAGAAGGAGAATAAAAGTATGACAAAAGCACAAATCTGTATTATGATTTCCATTGTAGTGTACCTCTTTGCGGTACTTATGATTGGAGTTGTATTTTCAAGAAGAACAAAAAACGTCGGCGATTTCTATTTAGGCGGTAGAAAGTTAGGACCCCTTGTTACAGCAATGAGTGCCGAGGCTTCGGATATGTCAAGCTATTTGCTTATGGGCTTGCCCGGACTTGCTTATTTAACCGGTGTTGCCGATGTCGGTTGGACTGCAATAGGTCTTGCTGTGGGTACATATCTTAACTGGCTTATCGTTGCAAAGCGTTTGCGTAATTATTCAGCTAATATAAATGCAATTACAATACCCGATTATTTCTCGTTGAGATATAAGGACAGCAAAAAAATTCTTATGGGTATTGCGGCGATTGTTATAATTGTATTTTTCGTTCCGTACACCGCATCGGGCTTTGCCGCCTGCGGAAAGCTTTTCGGTACACTTTTCGGCATTGATTATCACATTGCAATGATTGTTTCCGCCATTATTATTGTGGGATATACCTCTCTCGGAGGCTTTAATGCGGCATCTGTATCTGACTTTGTTCAGTCGATTATTATGACCTGTGCGCTTGTATTTGTACTTATTTTCGGTGTTTCACAGGCAGGCGGAATGGAAGCAGTTATTGAAAATGCAAAGTCACTTCCCGGTTATTTTTCAATGACAAATACATATGTTGCCGAAACTGCAACAAGTAAGCCTTATGGACTTTTGACAATTATTTCTACCCTTGCTTGGGGGCTCGGATATTTCGGTATGCCTCATATCCTTCTTCGCTTTATGGCTATTGAGGACCCGAATAAGATTAAAATTTCAAGACGTGTTGCATCTGTTTGGGTAGTTATTTCAATGGGACTTGCAATTCTTATCGGTGTTGTAGGCTTGGGAATGGTTAATAACGGTGCACTTGCTCCTCTTGAGGACAGCGAAACTATTATCGTTAGAATTTCCGATTTACTTTCACAGCAGGGTATTTTACCTGCTCTTATCGCAGGCGTTATACTTGCAGGTATTCTTGCAAGCACAATGTCAACCTCTGACAGTCAGCTTCTTGCCGCATCATCCTCGGCAAGTGAAAATATCCTCGGCGGTGTTTTCAATCTTAAGCTTTCCGAAACAGCAAAAATGGTTGTTGCAAGAGTAACACTTGTCGTTATTTCAATAATCGGCGTTATTATTGCTTGGGATTCAAATTCTTCAGTATTCGGTATTGTTTCATTTGCTTGGGCAGGCTTTGGTGCCGCCTTCGGTCCCGTAGTTCTGTTGTCTCTATTCTGGAAGCGTTCAAATAAGTATGGCGCAGTTGCAGGTATGATTGCAGGCGGTGTTATGGTATTCGTTTGGAAATATGCTATTGCAGGACTTGCAGATGTTCTGAATATCTACGAGCTTCTTCCTGCATTTATAATCGGACTTGTTGTTAATGTAGTTGTTTCACTCCTTACACCTGCTCCCGAGGCTGAAATCATAAAGGAATTTGAAGAGGCTAAAACAGTAAAGAAATAAATCGTATAACACAAAGGCTGTGAAGATATAATTTGTCTTCACAGTCTTTTTCTTATCATTAAAAAACATATTCTTGAATAAGAAATATATGTATGATAAAATAATTTTGGGTGATTTTTATGCTGAAAAAACAAAAAGGAAATATAATAATATTTTACATAGCTGCAATTATTGCACTTATTACAGCTGCTTTTTGCGACCTTAAGATTGATATTATTCTTAACAATCCCGAGGATATTTTTTCAATTTGGTTTAGAAATACAGGCGAAATGCCCTCAAGGCTGATTTGTCCCATAGCAGGAACGGTGTTGTTTTATACATATAAAAACAAGCTGCAAAAAATTGCAGGATTTTTGATTGCAATGGGTGGTTCTGCTTATTTCGGATATTATATAGGTAAGTATTTCTTTGTTGAAGAAAATCAAATGATTTTCAGCATCATATACGGTGTAGGCTTTGGTGTTGTTTGTTTAATTGTTGGTAATTTTATTACCATACCCGACAAGTACAGAGATGCTTTACGCCAAACTGCAATAATCGGAATAGTTGTAATGTTTGCACAGATAATAGCTATTGAGGGAATGAAATATCTTTGGGGACGTGTAAGATTCAGAGATTTGATTGCACAGGGAAGCTATGATGCCTTTACACCTTGGTATCACATTAACGGTATAAATGGAAATAAATCATTTCCAAGCGGTCATACCGCAGGTGCAGGAATGAGCTATCTTATGATGCTGTTTCCGTATATTTCAAATAAATGGGAAAAGAAATCTCATCTTTGCTTTTGGATACCCTGCGTTTATACCTCTGTGGTAGCTTTCACGAGGCTTGTTATGGGTGCCCACTATCTCAGTGATGTAGCAATGGGCGGTATCGTCAGTTTTACAATCGTAATTGTTGCAATGAAAATATTTGAAATGAAGAAAAAGTAAATAACCAATTAAAACACAACAGCACCGCAATATCACGGTGCTGTTGTTTATTACTGTCCTTTGATTCTTTTTAGTGCGTTTTTTTCAAGACGGCTTACTTGTGCTTGGGAGATGCCAACCTCCTTGGCAACCTCCATTTGAGTTTTGCCCTGCATAAAGCGAAGATACATAATATTTCGCTCACGGTCATCAAGCTTTTTGATTTCGTCCTTTATCATTATTTCGTCTATCCAGTCGGTATCGG
>CALYNW010000001.1 GCA_945224895.1 uncultured Clostridia bacterium | reverse complement strand
TTGGCGGTTTCCTCCGGATCATTCCAGTAGCCCTGCATAAGAGTAGGACCGTAAATGCAAAGCTCACCGTCCTCGCCCTTAACCTCCTCGGTAGTGCCTGGCTTAACAGTCATTGCCTCGATATTGTAGCAAGGAATACCGATACAGCCCTGCGGAGCCTCTCTTCTCGGGTCTGTGAAGGAGCAAACTGTTACACATTCTGTAAGACCGTAGCCTGAAACAAAGTGACATTTTGCACCGTTTTCCTTAAGAAGTCTATCCATTTTTTCTGTAAGAGAATAAGGAACTACATCTCCGCCTGAGCCGATAAGCTTCATATTTGACATATCAATTCCCTTGAGATAGCCTGCCTTATAAACCTTTTCAAAGAAATCAGGAACACCGAATACGTAGTTAATTCCGTATTTTTTGATTGAGTCTGAGCACATTTTAGCGTCAAATTGCGGGAACAATGATTGAGGCATACCTGTGCAGATTGAAACGTGCATACAAAGAGCAAAGCCGAAGCCGTGGAAAACAGGAAGTGCTGTAAGCATAGCGTCTGTTTTGGGGTCAACCTTCATTCCGAGTACATTATCAACAACGTCAAGAAGCTGATATGAAAGATTGTTGATAGCCTCGTTGCAGAGCATAACGCCCTTTGGATTACCTGTTGTTCCGCCTGTCATCATAATTGCGGCAACTGCAAGGGGATCGCTTGCAATTTCAACCTTACCGCCGTTGGCAAGAAATTCCTTGCCTTCCTTAAGGAATTTAGTCCATTCGATATTTTTATGTACATCGGTTGCAGGAGCAGTCTTGCCCTTAATCTTTTTCTTGTAAAGCTGATTTGCGATAACACCGTAAATTGATTTTGGGAAATATCCTGCTGTTTTACAGCGTACAAGGGTAAGGTTTTTCATACCCTGGAATGCCTTTTCTGAAACGGCAAAGCAGAAAGCAAATTTTGCGCCTACGAGATTAACTGCATACTGAGCTTCGCTGGCAACTGAAAGGGGATGAAGCATTGATGCAACTGCACCGATTTTGTTTACTGCGTAAATTGCAGTAATACACTGTGGCATATTAGGAGCACATATTATAACTCTGTCGCCCTTTCTGACGCCGTTTGCTACAAGAGCGGCAGCACAAAGGTCAACCATTTCTTCAGCCTGCTTCCATGTCAAAGTGTTATTATAGTAATAAAAGCATGGAGAATCTGCATTCTGTGCGGCAGAATCTGCAAACTTTTCATACATTGTCTTTTTAACATCATATCTTGTGGTATATTCTATCATAAGCGTACCTCTCTTTTGTATGGTTTTTGTACACTTTTTGCATTTGTGCACATTACAAGTACCGATTATACCAAATAAATATTGCTAAATCTACACATCATAATAATAGTTTATCTTTATTTAATAATTGACTTTTTTATCATATATGGTAGAATAAACGGGTAAAAATTTCAGGCGGTGAAAAAATGGCATATAAAGTTAAAAAAGACCCTGTTGATAAAATTCCTAAGGCACAGCTTATTTTTTGGATAATCGTCAGAATATCTATGCTTATCTGTGCGGGATATTCCTTTATACACGGCGATTTAGTAATGGGCTTTGAAAGCATATTCTGCTTTATTTTTACTCATTTGTGGGATATGTTTCAGGTTTTCGGTAATGGTAGCTTTATTGAAGAGGTACCGCCGCTGAGCCAAACAATGCTGAACATTATTATATTTATAGGTATAGTTATAGGCTCTTATTTTGGATTTTTTGACAGACTTTCTTGGTTTGACAATTTTATGCATATTCTTTCCGGAGTGGTTTGTGCATCATTCGGATATGATTTTGCCTGTATTATTCAGAGAAAAAAAGGTCAGTGCGCCGCCACCCTTGCCGCAATTTTTTCGCTTATGTTTGCTTTGTCAATCGCAGTAGGCTGGGAGTTTTACGAATTTTTGATGGATACCCTTCACGGCACAAATCTTCAGCTTGCAAAGGCAGGCGAGGAAACCGCAATGTTTGACCTTTCAAAATATAATAACGAGTACGGCTATCTCGGGCTTGTTGATACAATGACCGATATGATGATGAATGCTGTGGGCGGAATTATCGGAATGATATTTATGATAGTTCTGCGAAACAGAAAAAAGAAAAAATAATACTTTTGTTATCATTAGGTAAAATCTATGTTAAATCTCTTTACCGGTAAAAATTGACGTGTTAATATGAGACGTAAAATACAAGAAAGAGGGAAAAAGATGGGGAAAATAAAATCATTTTTAGACAGTAAAATTGTCAAAACGGATGTAGGAGAAGAAACATATCTTACTTGGAGAGAAACGATTTCATACGCATTGGGCAGAGGTGCTCAGGGTATGAATACCTCAATGACAAGCTCTAAGTATGTAAACTACTTACTTACAAACGTCCTTTTCAAAAAGTGGAAAAATCCTAGGGGTACTGCGTCAACCATCAGACTTTTCAGCGGTATTTTGGATGCAATAAACGACCCGATTATGGGCGTTATAGTTGATAAAACAAGAACTAAGGACGGACAGATGAGACCTTATATCAAATGGGCTCCGCTGTTTGTTTCAATCGTAATGATAATGTTCTTTGTAGGAAGTGCAGATGCGTCTCCTATTGTCAACATAATTTATACAACCGTACTTTTTGTACTTCTTGATGTTACATATACCGCCTTTGATATACCTATGGGTGCTTTGGCATTTTCCATAACGCCTAACGGAATAGAGCGAACTAAGCTGTTTGGAGTAAGCTCAATTACACGTTCAATTATCGGTGCTTTGCCTCAGGTTTTTGTAGCAGGCGCCGCTTGGCTTCCTTTTTTCAGAGACCATACTCCGCAGGCTTATCTGACATCTGCGATTATTTCTGCTATCGGAATTTTCTTCTTAACAAGACTTACATATAAAAATACCACTGAACGTGCTCATCATAATTCGGATACTCCGTCTGTTAAAGAGTGCTTTGCCCTTTTGTTCAAAAACAGACCATTGCTTATGCTTTTCCTTTGTAATATTTTCTTTGTGCTTTGCAAGGTTGCCGAGCAGGTTTCTTTCTATTTTGTAGCAGACCTTATGTTTAACCTTAAATATAATGCTGTTATTGATGTTGTTAAATTCCCCGGCTTCCTCCTTGCAGGTGTGCTTGTTCCTAAAATCGTAGAGAAGCTTGGTAAAAAAGCAGACTCAAGAAGATTTTATCAGGTATGCTGTATCAGTGCTATTGTGCTTCATATTCTTTTTGCGGTTCTTACCTTTAAAGGTCTTCTTCAAAGGGAGGCAGGTACCTCTGTAAGCCTTTTGACAGGTATTATCGTCTGTGCATTTACCTGCTTGACAACTATCCCTCTTGAATTTAAAAATCTTATTCAAAAGGAAATGGAAGCAGAAACAGTTGACTATATTGAGTGGAAAACCGGTACACGTGTTGAGGGTATTATGCTTTCAATAATGAGCTTTACAGGCAAGATTGAAAATACTTTTTCATCTTCAATCGGTCTTGCCATTCTCGGATTTGTAGGATATAAGAGCCATACCGAGGGAAGCCTTATTCAGTCTGCCGGTACAAACAATATGCTGTTCTTCCTGACAACACTGCTTCCCGCAGTAGGCTATCTGCTTATGCTTATCCCTATGCATTTCTACAACATCACAGGTGACGGTCATCGTCAGATGATGAAGGAAATCAAAGCAAGAAGAGAAAATCAGTCATCTCAGGCTGACTTGGAAAAGGAAGCTGCAAACTAAATCAATAAACGCTAATTAAAATCTAATTTACATAAAAAGACTGCTCATAAAAAAACGAGCAGTCTTTGTTCATTTAATATTATTTTTTGAATTGAAATTATCAATAACTATGTGATATCTGTCATATGCATTTTTGACAGCATCCTCCCAGCTGATATAAATTCTTTCCTGAGCGTTTTTGCCCACTCTTCTGATTAAGTCTTTGTTGTCAATAATTTTTTCAAGAGTTGCGGCGATAGAATGAGCACTTTCCATACAGAGAAAGCCTGTATCGCAATCCTCAATACCCTCTGCGGCACAGCTGCCTCTGATTAAAAGACTCGGCGTTGCACAGGCGGCGGCTTCTCTTACAACAAGACCGTTTGTGTCAAAGGTCGATGGAAAAAGAAGAATATCCGCAATGCCGTAATAGCCTAAAATTTCTTTTCTGTCAAGAATTTTTCCTGCACAAAGAACATAGTCCTTTAAGCCCAGATGCCTTATTTTTCTCTTAATGGCATTTTCGTCTGCACCGAAGCCGAGCATTATAAGCTTGAATTTTTTGCCGTCATTTTTCAGCTTACAGCAGGCGTCAAGAATAAGCTCGATATTCTTATACCAAATCATTCTGCCTGTGTAGATAAAAACAGGAATGTCGTCGGGTATATTATGCTTACGCTTTATTATTGCAACGTCACTGTCGGAGACGTTTGTAACAGGCAAGTCACAGCCGTTTGGCATAACGATGAAATCGCCCTCATAGCCAAGCTTACGCAGAGAATCAGAGGTTCCCTTGCTTGTTACCCATACCTCATCGGCGGCATTGATGTTGTTAAGCAGAAAGTGATATGCAAAATCCTTTGCAGACTTTGTGGGAACTCTCCTGTCAAGGTCATATTCATACTTTGTATGATATGTCAAAACCACAGGTAATGGCTTTTTTTCAACAACCCTTCTGAAATAGTAGCTTGTGGCAAGGGGAGCATGTGAATGAAGAATATCAAAATTCATATTAATGATATCTTGATGAAGCTCATCCTTAAAGGGCCAACCTACGCTGTAGCCCTCCTTTGAAGGAAGCCACCAGCTTTTGTATCTGTAAATCTGATAGTCGTATCTGTAATCAAGCTGATTTGGGTTTTTCGGGGTGACAACAACTGCCTCGCCGAAATGCTTGTTTATTTCATATGCGTAGCTTTGAGCAACATTGCTTATACCGTCGGTGGTAGGCGGAAATGCGTCTGTTCCTATTGCCACCTTTAGCTTTTTGTCCAAAATATGCGCCTCGTTTTCATAATGCTAAAATGCAGGTCAACAGCGAAAAGTTCAAAATTCGCTTTAATTCTGCATTTTTGGCAGATTCGGATTACTCTTCATTGCCTAAGGTGCATTCTATCATAAAACAGTATTAATGTAAATATGAAAATTTTTAATTTAATTTTACGTATTTTGAAAAAACACCTTGATAATACATTGTTTATAATTTATAATAAAAATATGTATCATCTATTTAGGGAGGGGAGTTTATGTCGCAGACCTATTCCGTATCACTTGAAAAGATTATAGAAGCACACGAGCTTGATGTTGTTTATCTTCCAAAGGATGCTTCGGATATTCTTATTACATCAAGTGAAATTAACAGACCGGGAATTGTGCTTACGGGATATACGGATTTTTTTGATCCGCTCAGAATACAGATTCTCGGTTGGACAGAGCTTAGCTTTTTGATGAATATGAGCGATGAGGAAAGAACAAAGGCGCTTGGATATTGGCTGAGCCTTAAGCCTGCCGCAGCAGTAATTACAAGAGGACTTGAAATACCCGATTATTTCATTGGCGCCTGCAAAAAATATGAAATTCCGCTTCTTAAAACAGAAAAGGAAACATCACCGTTTCTTGCGGCACTGATTGCTTATCTTAATGTAGAGCTTGCCCCGAGAATTACGAGGCACGGTGTTCTTGTTGAGGTTTACGGCGAGGGTGTTCTCATAACAGGAGAAAGCGGTGCAGGTAAGAGTGAGGCGGCTATTGAGCTAATTAAGAGAGGTCACAGGCTTATTGCTGATGACGCCGTTGAAATAAGACGTATCAGTGATAAAACTCTGATGGGTAATTCTCCCAGCAATATAAGGCATTTTGTAGAGCTTAGAGGAATAGGTATAATTGATGCCAGAAGAATATTCGGTATGGGTGCCGTTAAGCCGTCTGAAAAGGTTGATATGGTTATTCAGCTTGAGGAGTGGGACTCTACAAAGGCTTATGACAGACTGGGACTTGACAACGAATATGCAAAAATACTTGATGTTAAGGTTCCCTGCATTACCGTTCCTATTTCTCCCGGTCGTAATCTTGCTATTATTGTTGAGACTGCGGCAATGAATAACCGTCAGAAGAAAATGGGCTATAATGCCGCAAAGGACCTTATGGTAAGTCTCGGTATGGAGGATATTCAGCCGGTTGATAAAGAGGTTGAAATCTGGCAGAGCTGACGTTAATAAAATTTTTGATAATAAAAAATATAAGAGGTAAAACATTATGTATTACATTGGTATTGATTTAGGCGGAACAAACATTGTTGCATCTGTTGTAGATGACGATTACAAGATTAAGGCAACTTCAAAGACTCCTACAAACAGTCCCAGAAGTGCCGACGAAATCTTTGACGATATTGCTACTGTTTCGTTTGAGGCTGTTAAAGCAGCAGGACTTGAAATGGTCGATATTGAATTTATCGGAATGGGTACACCGGGTACAGTTAATGCAGACGGTGTTATTGAATTTGCTAACAATCTTGCATTTAATAATGTTCCTGCAAGAAGAATGTTATCCGAGAGGCTGGGCAAGTCTGAGGAAAAAATATTTATTGAGAATGACGCTAACTGCGCCGCCTTGGGCGAGGCTTATGCAGGTGTAGGAAACGGTGCAAAGGATTTTGTTGCCGTAACTCTGGGAACAGGCGTTGGCTCAGGAATTATTATTGACGGAAAAATTGTAAACGGCGTAAACTATGCAGGCGGTGAATGCGGTCATATGGTTATCGTTGTTGACGGTGAGCAGTGTTCATGCGGACGTAAGGGCTGTTGGGAGGCTTACGCTTCTGCTACTGCTCTTATCAGACAGACAAAAATGGCTATGGAGGAGTATCCCGATTCAATTATGCACAAGCTTGCAGAGCAGGAGGGCAAGGTTTCGGGAAGAACTGCCTTTGACGCTATGAGACTTGGAGATATTGCAGGAATTAAGGTTGTTGATACATATATCAAATATGTTGCCTGCGGACTTATTAACATAGTTAATGCACTTCAGCCTGAAGTAATCTGTATCGGCGGCGGTATTTGTAATGAGGGCGAAACTCTTATGAAGCCTCTGCGCAGATTTGTTCTTGCAGAAAGATATTCTATCCACAGCAAAATTCAGACTAAAATTGTAAGGGCTGAGCTTGGTAATGACGCAGGAGTAATCGGTGCCGCAATTCTCGGTAAGGTTAAATAATTAAAATACTAATATTTTATCGGTGATAGCTTGGAGCAGTTAATTAATCTTTGTGAAAAATTAAATTGCAGATATGCTGAAAATGAATCAATGAGCCTTCATACTACCTTTAAGATAGGCGGTAATGCAAGGCTTATCGTTTATCCCGAAAGCGAGGAGCAAATCTGCGAAATAATCAAAACGGCAAACGCCGAAAATATACGACTTATTGCCATAGGAAACGGCTCAAATTTGCTTGTTGACGATGATGGTATAGACGCCTGTGTTATGATACTTGCAGAGGGATTTGGTAAAATAAGTCTTATTGATGAGGAAAATGTTTTTGCACAGGCAGGGGCAAAGCTTATTTCCCTTTGCCGTTTTGCATATGAAAACAGTCTTACGGGGCTTGAATTTGCCTATGGAATACCCGGCTCCTGCGGCGGAGGAGCCTTTATGAATGCAGGTGCCTACGGCGGAGAAATGAAGGACGTGCTTTACAAATGCAGTCACGTTGACAGAAACGGAAATACAGGCTTTCTTGAAAATGAACAGCTTGAATTATCCTATCGTCACTCTGCATACTACGATAACGACTGTATAATTACAGGTCTTTATCTCAAGCTGAAAAAAGGCAATCAGGCTGAAATAAAGGAAAAAATGAACGACCTTATTTCAAGAAGGAGAGATAAACAGCCTCTTGAATATCCGTCGGCAGGCTCAACCTTTAAAAGACCTGAGGGATATTTTGCAGGAGCACTTATTCAGGAGTGCGGACTTAAGGGTAAAGCCGTTGGCGGAGCACAGGTCAGTGAAAAGCATGCAGGCTTTATAATCAACAAGGGTGGTGCAACCTGCCGTGATGTTTTGGAGCTTTGCGATATTTGTGCGGATACCGTATTCAGAGAAAAGGGCGTTAGGCTTGAAAGAGAAATTAGAGTTACAAAATAGCATTTATATATAATAGTATAAAAAGAAAGAGGTGCTTTTATGGGTAAGGAATTTATAATCTTAACAGGTGTAAGCGGTGCAGGAAAATCAACTGCAATGGGCTTTATGGAGGACGTAGGCTATTACTGTATTGATAATATGCCTACAGAGCTTTTGACAACCTTTGTAGGTCTCCTTTCAAAAGGTAATGAATATGAAAAGGTGGCAATGGTTGTTGACGTAAGGTCAAGCAGTGTTTTTGAGCAGTTTATAAACAGTGTTAAAGAGGTTGAAAACTTCGGCTATGACGTAAGAATCGTTTATCTTGACGTCAATGATTCCGAGGCACTTAAAAGATATAAGCTCACAAGAAGAAAGCATCCCTTTGCAGATAAATTCAATGGCAATATTGAGGGTGCCATAGCATATGAAAAGGAAATCCTTGCTCCCTTAAGAATGAGGGCAGATTATGTTATAGATACGTCTAATATTGATGCACCTAAGCTTAGGTCAAGGCTTGCTCAGGTGCTTTTAGGCGGTAACAGAGAAATTATGAATATCCACTGTATTTCCTTTGGATTTAAGTACGGAATACCGTCATCTGCCGATTTCGTAATTGATGTTAGATGCCTGCCAAACCCATACTGGAATGTTGAGCTTCGTGAGAAAACAGGACTTGATAAAGATGTAAAGGATTATGTGTTCTCCTTTGATGAGTCTAATGAGCTTCTTAAAAAGCTTATTGATTTGCTTGATTTCTTAAATCCTCTTTACATAAAAGAGGGCAAAAGTCAGATTGTTCTCGCTATCGGTTGTACAGGCGGAAATCACAGAAGCGTTGCAATCGCAGAAGCGCTAAAAGAATATTTTTCAAAGAAATGGGAGAATGTTTCTGTTTATCACAGAGATATAGAGCGTAAATAAAATGTCATTTTCAAAGCAGGTTAAAAATGAGCTTTTGAAAATTGAATATGAGAATTCCTGCTGTGAGAAGGCTATGCTTTACGGAATGTGTATTTTCGGAAAGAGCTTTTCCTCCTACGGTGTGGGAATTCAGACGGAAAATGAAGAAATATCCAAGCTTTATAAAAAGCTGATTTTAAAATACTGTAACGTAAAATGCCAGGTAAAGCCGTCTGCCCACGCAAGGAGCTTTACGGTTATGATAAATGACAAAGCTCAGTGTGATAAGATTTTAAAAGCCTTCGGTCACGACGGTACAGGCAGTCTCAAAATTAATTTTTCAAATTTTGACTGTGAAGGCTGTCAGAAGGCATTTCTTGCAGGAGCGTTTTTATCCTGCGGAACGGTATCAAATCCCGAAAAGGACTATCACCTTGAATTTACCGTGCCCTATCTCAATCTTTCAAAGAGCCTTGTAACCCTGCTCAGCGAGTGCGATATTGCACCTAAAACCGCAAACAGAAAGGGCTACAACATAGTTTATTTCAAGGACAGCGAGGCAATAGAGGACTGCCTTTATATTATGGGCGCCTCGTCGGCAATGTTTGAAATGATGAATGTTGAGATAGTAAAGGATTTCAGAAATAAGGCTAACAGAACGGCAAACTGTGAAACGGCTAATATCGAAAAGACGGTTAAGGCAAGCTTTGAGCATATTTCGGCTATTGAGAAAATCAAAGAGAAGAAAGGTCTTGATTATCTCAAATCCGACCTTAGAGAAATTGCCGTCTTGAGAATTGATAATCCCGAGGCATCTCTTTCCGATTTAGCAAGGCTTGCAGGTCTTTCCCGTTCAGGTATAAATCACAGACTGAAAAGGATTATTGAGATTTCAAAGGAATTATAAAAAGGAAAGTGAAATAAAATATGTTTACTCATTTGCACACACATACGGAGTTCTCACTGCTTGACGGCGCCTGCCGAATCAAACAGCTTGTTAAGCGTGCAAAGAGTCTGAATATGCAGTCTCTTGCTATTACCGATCACGGTAATATGTACGGGGCTGTTGATTTTTATAAGGCGTGTAAGGAGGAGGGCATAAAGCCTATAATCGGCTGTGAGGTATACGTGGCTCCGAGAACAAGATTTGACAAGGAAAAGGTTCTTGACAAGGATTATAACCACCTTATTCTCCTTTGCGAAAATGAAACAGGCTATAAAAATTTAATTAAGCTTGTGTCAAAATCCTTTACCGAGGGCTTTTATTTTAAGCCGAGAATTGACCACGATATACTTGAAAAGAATCATCAGGGATTAATATGTCTTTCCGCCTGTTTGGCGGGAGAAATTGCACAAAGTCTTCTTCAAAAGGATTATGAAAAGGCGAAGAATACGGCATTGTGGTACAGAGATGTTTTCGGCAAAGATAATTATTTTCTTGAAATTCAGGACCACGGACTGCCTGAGCAAAGGATTGTATGCGAGGGAGTTAAGCGAATTTCCCGTGAGACAGGAATTTCTCTTGTTGCTACAAATGATGTTCATTATATTGAAAAAAGCGACGCTAAAATTCAGCAGGTGCTTATTTGTATTGCCACAAACCACGTTATCGGCGACGATACGGGACTTGAATTTCACGCAAATGAGTTTTATCTCAAAAGCGAAAATGAAATGAGAGAGCAGTTTTCAGATGTGCCCGAGGCAATAGATAATACTCAGATTATTGCCGACAGATGTAATTTCGATTTTGAATTCGGCAATACAAAGCTTCCTTATTACGAAACACCGAATAATATGGACCATTTTGAATATTTCAAAATGCTTTGTATGCAGGGAATGAAAAAGAGATACGGCGAAAATCCGCCGAAGGAATATTATGACAGGCTTGAATATGAGCTTGATACCGTGGAAAAAATGGGTTATACGGACTATTATCTCATTGTTGCCGATTTTGTATCCTTTGCTAAAAGTAAGGATATTCCCGTAGGTCCCGGCAGAGGCTCAGGCGCAGGCTCTATTGCGGCATACTGTATGGAGATTACAGACCTTGACCCTATGAAATATAATCTTCTCTTTGAGCGATTTCTAAATCCCGAAAGAGTATCAATGCCTGATTTCGATATTGATTTCTGCTATGAACGCAGGGGAGAGGTTATAGATTATGTAACTCAGAAGTACGGTGCCGACCACGTGGCTCAGATTGTAACCTTCGGAACCCTTGCGGCAAGGGCGGCTGTCAGAGATGTGGGCAGAGCAATGGGTATGCCCTATTCTGCCGTTGATGTTGTGGCAAAGCTTATACCTAACGATTTGCATATAACCCTTGAGCAGGCAGTTAATAAGTCAAAGGAGCTTTCGGCTTTAATGGAGGAAAACCCTCAGGTTAAGGAGCTGATTGAAACTGCGCAAAAGGTTGAGGGTATGCCGAGAAATACATCAACCCATGCAGCAGGCGTTGTAATCACCCACGATCCTGTTTCGTCTTATGTTCCTCTTGCTACTAATGACGGTGTTCCCGTCACTCAGTATATTATGACCACCCTTGAGGAACTTGGGCTACTAAAAATGGACTTTTTGGGGCTAAGAACCCTTACTGTTATTGACGACGCTTCAAAGGCGGCAGGAATTGATATTAACCAAATACCTATTGACGACGCTAATGTTTATAAGCTTTTTGCAAGAGGTCAAACCGAAGGTGTGTTCCAGTTTGAATCCTCGGGAATGAAGCAGATGCTTATGAATTTAAAGCCTACTGCCCTTGAGGATTTAATTGCTGCCACATCACTTTACAGACCGGGTCCTGCAAAGCAGATTGATACCTTTGTTGAAAATTCCCATAATCATCAAAATGTGAAATATATAACCCATAAGCTGAAGCCTATACTTGAAAATACCTACGGCTGTATGGTATATCAGGAGCAGGTAATGCAGATTTTCCGAGAGCTTGCAGGCTATTCCTACGGCAGAGCGGATATTGTCCGCCGTGCTATGAGCAAAAAGAAAATTGACGTTATGGAAAAGGAAAGAGAAACCTTTATTGATGGCTGCGGTAAAAACGGTATTTCAAAATCAGAGGCTGATGCAATATTCGAGCAAATGTCGGATTTTGCGAAATATGCCTTTAACAAATCCCATGCCGCCTGCTACGCCTTAGTGGCTTACAGAACAGCATATCTCAAATGCTATTATCCTGCCGAGTTTATGGCGGCTTTGATGACCTCTGTCCTTGACCAGTCAAACAAGATTGCAAGATATACCGCAGAGTGTAAACGACTTGGCTTACGTCTTGGACCTCCCGATATAAATAATTCAATGCAGGGCTTTACTGCCAACGGAAAGGTTATAAATTACGGTCTTTTGGGTATAAAAAATGTTGGAAGAGATTTTGTTGATGATATTGTCAGAGAAAGGGAAAACGGCAGTTTTACCGATTTAAAGGATTTCTGTATGCGTATGTCTGAATATCATTTTAACAGACGTGCCGTTGAAAGCCTTATCAGATGCGGCGCAATGGACTGCTTTGATACTAACAGACGTCAGATGATGCAGGCGCTTCCCGTTCTTGTGTCAAGTATAGAGGACTATAGGCAGAATACAAGATACGGTCAGGTTGGCTTTTTTGAGCTCGGTCAGGAGGAAATGGGAATTGACTTTAATGTTCCCGATGTCGATGAGTTTTCAAAAACAGAGCTTCTCAAAATGGAAAAGGAAATGACAGGGCTTTATCTTTCGGGGCATCCTATGGACAAGTATGACGATATCTGTATGAGGCTTGGCTTTGCAAATACATCACAGCTTCTTGAAGCGGGTAAGGAGACTATGTCTGCATATAAGGACAGAAGTGCTGTCAAGCTATGCGGAATTGTCACCCATACCACTCTTAAGCAGACAAGAAACGGCGATCCTATGGCGTTTGTCACCCTTGAGGATTTGTACGGCTCCATAGAAATAATCATTTTCCCGAAAATGCTGGAAAAATATTCACAGCTTATTTATGACACGAGTATTATATCTGTGGCAGGAACTCTTTCTCTTGAGGAGGAAAAGGATGCAAAAATAATTGCAAATGAAATTTCCCTGCCTCCAACCGAAAATGATATTAATAATCAGACAGACAGCCACAGCAAAAAGAAAAAAAGAGTAGGTCTGTTTTTAAGATTTAAAAATGAAAGCGATAAAAATATTGCCCTTGCAGAGAGAGTTACGGATATTTTTGAGGGCAGTATTCCTCTTTATTACTACTTTACCGAAAGCGGTAAATATGAGCTTCAGCCGAGAGAAAAATTTGTTGAAGTCAATAACACGGAGCTTAAGGAGCTAAAAAGAATTTTAGGGGAGGACAATGTGGCTTTTGTTAAATAGTTATGACAATACTTGACTTTTTACGTAAATATGGTAATATAGTTAAAATGCGTTAAAAAATAAACAAGCCCTGTATCTTTATTAGGAACGGCTTGTACGTATCGGTATAGGAGGACTGTGTTATGAAAACTATTGCAGTATTGACAAGCGGCGGAGATGCGCCGGGAATGAATGCGGCTGTTCGTGCAGTTGTTCGTACAGCTTGTGAAAACGGTATTAAGGTATACGGAGTTATAAGAGGCTATAACGGTCTTATAAACGGCGATTTTATTGAAATGAATCTTCGTACAGTATCAGACATTATCAACAGAGGCGGAACAATTCTCTATTCTGCTCGTTCAGTTGAATTTGCTACAGAGGAGGGTATGAGAAAGGCTATCCGTACCTGTCAGGAGTGGGGAATTGAAGGCGTTGTTGTTATCGGCGGCGACGGCTCATTCAGAGGTGCAAGAGACCTTTCAGAGAGAGGTATTCCCTGCGTAGGTATTCCCGGCACTATTGATAATGATATTGCCTGCT